>CALGTK010000135.1 GCA_937904325.1 uncultured Planctomyces sp. | reverse complement strand
TTCTTCAGTCACGAGAGTTTCCTCCAGGAATTGTTCATATTCGCGTCAGGTGGCACATCGTGTTGCCACTCAGATGTGAGCAGTCAAGTGAGTGTTGCACCAAAGACAACCTCGCCCAACCAATCAGCGACCTTATTTCAAAAAGGGGCCTCTGAATTAACAGGCAGACACAGCACACGATACAGGCGCAGTCTCTGCCCGAATGCAACGCCGCGAACATATAGTCAGAACCTGGAAGCGTGTAAACTCAAATCCTGAGTCGCATTACTGGCCCAACACGTGGTATCCATCCAGAACTACCCTGTTTTTGCAGTGTCGCTGGACTACAGCGACACTGCAGACCCGTCGCCTCAAGCTCTCGAAGTTTCCTGACGCGAACAGCGTGCGGTTGCCGTTGGAGAAAATCTCGCCGGAATCCACTCGAAATGTCGTCAGTCGGACTGCCTCTGTGGTCGCTCTGACAACTACCAGTTCACTATGGATTCACCGCCGGGCAGTTTCTGAGAACTCGACAACTCACTTGACAACAACAAGTTAGGAAGTTTCACGCTTATTTCTTCTGTGATTCGGGCATCGCTCGTGCCTTCTGTGGACCATCGTAAATCCGGAGCTTTCCGGAATGTCGGCTGAGGTGTTCTCTGGTCGACGTTGTACACGGTGACGTCTCAAGCGGACCGCCCCTGTGTGGTGCGAAGACAGAAACTGGTCAGCTTGAGGCACGATGGAGAGGAAATCCCCATGACGAACTCAGCCACTCAAAAAAGACAGAGAGCCGTTCGCGAAATTAAATCGCTGCGGACTTCAGAACGAGCAAAGAAAGCGGCCGCCAGCCGTTGCTGCTGCCGTTGCTGTCGCTGCTGTCGTTGTCGCTGGTAAATCGGCGACTCGAAATCCGACTGCCGGGCTGATACCAGACACCGGTTGTCAGCACGGCAGTTGATTTTGGATTTGTATCTTCGACCTGTTAAGCCGTCAGCAGAATTTCGACAGGAGCCAGCCGTGCACGATTCCGCCACAACCCCCGCCATCGGATATGCAATTCGCGAGCAGAATCGGCCAATCATGGACGACCCGGCGATCAACGCCGCCGAAATCACCTTCGAACGAGCCGACGATCCACTCCGAGTCGACCGCTACCTTCAGGATCTGGACATCGACCATGTCAGCGTTCACGCATTGAAACTTTCTGTCGCCAGCCCGGAACCACCGAATCAAACCTACCTCGAAGCCCTCCGAGCGATCGCCATCGAAAACGGAGCATCTTCCGTCAGCGATCATCTCGGCTTTACTCGAAACGGCGACAACGGCGTTGAAATGGGGCACTTCGCTCCGCCGCCGTGGACCGAAGCCGCGTTAACCGCAACCTGCAGAAACATCGACCACATTCAGAAGCGACTTGGCGACACTCGCTTTTACGTTGAAACGATCGCGTACATGTTCGAATTTCAAGGCACGATGTCCGAAGCCGACTTCGTCTCGAAAATGCTGAAGTGTACGGGCTGCGGCTGGCTGCTCGACGTCACCAACGTTTACGCCAACGCGCAGAACTTTAATTTCGACGCGTACGAATTCATCGAGTCCGTGATGCCGCACGCCGAGTCTGTGCAAATGCACCTGGCTGGTGGCTTCTTCGACGAACGATCGAAAATGTACATCGACAGTCACTCCGAACCGATTCCCGACACGGTCTGGGATTTGTATCGGTTTTCGCTCGAGAAGGGCCGTGGCAAAGTGGATGCGGTCTTCGTCGAGCGCGACCAGGACTTCCCGGACGAAGCCGGTTGGCGATCAGAAATTCGCCGCGTTCGCGAAATCGCAGAACAGGCCGAGGTGTCAGCATGAGTGACAACACTCTCTTAAAAGATTACACGGAACAACTTTCGCGCATCGCCACGTCGCTGGCAGTTGCAAAGAACGGCGTCGTACACGGCGACGTTGCTGCGGGACAGTCGTGCTGTCTCGTCGAGATGTTTACGTCGGGAAATCTCGACAAGCGTGCCGACAAACTGAACGACCAGCTCGACATGTTTGCAGAGACCATGGAAGAGTTGCCCGGCCTGATCAGCCGGTACATCCGAGAAATTCCCCTCGCCGCGTACGACACCGGCACCAGCGATACGGACCGCTTCGTCCGCTGGTTGCCGACGGTCATCAAGCTGACTCCAGAGCAACGGGATCTTATTCTGGTCATCAAGAGTCGGTTCACCGTTGAAGAAGCAGGACGACGAAACCGTCTCGGTCATGTCAGGTTCCAGGAACTGGCCAGTCTGAACGACCGACTCGTTTCAGAACTTGAGTCGAACGAAGGTTTAAGAATTCATCTCAACCCAATGAGAACTCGAGCCGTGTTCGAAACTGGCCTGTTGATCGGTGAGGAAGAATCGCCGGCTGACGGTGTTGAAGTTTTATTCTTCGCATTTCAAACCGAAGTACGAACGGTGATTCTTGAACGGGAAGGCCGAGCCCTCGTGCAGACGCTTTCTGAAATCGGCCCGTGCCGGCTCGCAAGTTTGAAAAAGCAACTCGATCTGACTACGTCGTTCGACGACGAGTCGCTCATGGAGATGCTGAACGACTGCAGCGAAGTCGGTCTCATCGCTTTCAGCTAAGTGGACGGTGAGCAGCTGAGGTCAAGCTTACGGGCCCCGGTTCAAGAAGAAGTAGAGCGAAATGAATTCAGGAGGACGTGCGGTGCCCATCGACATTCCAGTCATTTCACACGTTGACGCCAGCCCGATTCCGACTCCGCTTAAGTCTAATCCCTCGGCCATCCGCCGACCGATGTTTGACACTTCTCCATTTCGCCTCAAAACATTATTCACACAGAATCGACTTGGAATTCTCGCTACTTACACACTGTTCGCGATCGAGAATTTGCTCCGTCTCGCTCAGCCGTTTGCGCTGGGCTGGGCGATCAACGATCTGCTGAACGAGCAGATGCTCGGAGTCGGCATGCTCATTGGGCAGCATGTTTTGCATCTTTTAGTCGGTCTTGTTCGTCAGGTTTACGATACGCGAATGTTCTCAGCGATCTACTCAGCCCTCGCCACACAAATGATTGTTTCTCAGAGAGCATCCGGAGTTGACGTCTCACGCGTCACCGCGCGTGCGTCGCTTTCTCGCGAATTCGTTGAATTCTTCGAACACTCAATCCCGATGCTGATGAAAGTCGGATTCTCCGTCGCCGGTTCGGTAATCATGCTGGCGTGGTACGACTGGATGATCGTCGCCTGCTGTCTGGCATTACTGATCCCGGCGGCGCTGCTCAGTCACCACTATTCGAAGTGGACTCGTCGTCTCAGCCGAGGTTTACATGACGAACTCGAAAAAGAGGTCGACGTCATCCATGCTCAAAATGAGATCGACATCAGAAACCACTTCGACGAAGTCGCACGCTGGCGGATCAAGCTTTCCAACGCCGAGGCCATCAACTTCGGTCTGATGGAATGTTTCATTCTCGGAGCGATCGTCGCGGTTCTGTTCCGAGCGTGCCACCTTTCGACCGTCCAGGCAGGCGACATCTTCGCCGTCTTCCGCTACCTCATGCTTCTTCTCATGGGACTTGACGGGCTGCCACGGTTGATCCAGCAGGTCAGCCGCCTCCGCGACGTCAGCTCGCGTCTACACAAGCCAACGTGACAATGCTTGCTTTCTCCCTGGTCGGCAGGTTACGAAACAGTTATTAACTGACCTGATTCCGACCAAGATTGAAACTCGCTCCGGATGCCTGACTCCAACGCCCAAACCGTCATTTGCCCGAATGGCCACACCTTCGAAGCGGAGACGCAAGAACCATCGAGCGGAAGTCTCGCGTGCCCGAAATGCGGCTCAGAGGTGTCAATCGGAAACGCCGCTTCGCCGGCAGGCTCCGCTCGCAGTCTGTGGGAAGTCATGGGGCGACCGGCGACTGACGAGGCTTCATCAGAAGTTGACGATGCGGACGAAAGTGATGGTGCAGGTTCAGCCACTTTCGAAGAAGCATCTGCAACAGCAGAGACACCAGAGCCCAACGGACAACCTCGCGGCCTGTGGGCCATGATGGGGGCATCACAGGCTGAAGATGCGGCGTCACCCGAGAATGACGAAGACATCTCGGAATCTTTCGCTCAGAATAAAGATGACCCTGCGAACGAAGACGATGACGTTTCAGAATTGGACTCCGAGTTCGCAGGCTCAGACGACCCCTCAGATTTCGATGACGATCTATCCGACGACGATTTCTCGCTCGCGGATGACGATGAGGAAGACGGCTGGGAAGTCGATTCTCCGCTGCGCGATCTCGACACGGCAGATTTCTCACGATCAACCGACGACGCATCGGCCGATTCCGAAAGCTCACCAAAGTTTCCGCGAGGCACGGGTTCGGTTGTAGCGGGAGTTTTGTCGGTGCTCCTTTGCGGACTTTGCCTGTTGCCAGCAATGCTCGCCAAATTCCCCGCAACGCTTGTGGGAAGCTACGCACTGCTGCTCGGCTATCAAACTCTCGGTTCCAACCGTCGACTTAAAGAGTCAGCTCCGCAAATGCTGGCTCCTGTCGGATTGCTGCTCGGATTGGTTGGCATCTTCGCCGGACCGGCCTACCTGAACGAACTCGGCGAGTCATGGCGAAACCGCTCGGCTAAAGAAGTCATCGAATCGAATCTCAGCAGCATCAACAAAGCTCTGGGTGACTACGCCATCGAAAAAGGTCAGTTTCCAGCCGGTGGAACTTTTGCCGTCGACGACGAAGGTATGGAAACTGGCATGCACAGTTGGATGACATCATTGCTTCCGTACCTCGGACATATGGAAATTTACGATTCAATCCAGCTTTCAAAACCCTGGAACGACGAAGCAAACGCGTCTGCAATGCAACAACCGGTCACTACTTTTCTGCTTCCAACGATGGAGCACAAGCCAACTGCACGAGGCCTGGCAACAACTCACTTCGCCGGCGTCGGCGGCCTCATTCAAACTGACCTGGGCCTGCTACCGACCGGAATTTTCAACAAGAACTCCGCGATCAGAACCGCAGATGTCTTAGACGGGATGTCGCAAACTCTGATTGCTGGTGAAATCGCGAGGGCACTTCCTGCCTGGGGCAATCCTGAAAACTGGAGAACCATCGAAGGCCCGCTCAACAAACGACTGTCAAGCTTCGGAAACGCCGCGGGAACCGGAGCCCATTTTCTTCAAGGAGACGGCAGTGTCCGATTCTTCTCGAACAAGACGTCTACCAAAGTTCTTCAGCGTCTGGCAACTCGCAACGCCGGTGACTAACCAGCGGAATCTTGCCTGAGTGTCGAAACCGGCTCTTCATGTAGACGTTGCATTGCTGATTGAACCATTTCGCGCGTCCCGACGATCACGAACGTCCGAAATGAGTAGTCACCCGGAAGCACGCCCTTTGCCACGCGATATCGGAAGACGCAATTCCATTTGACGACCTTCTGTGGGCGGAACCGAAAACGTCCATAGCCCGGACCGGTCCAGTTTTCTCCCGGTCGATTTGGCGTGTAAATGCCCATCGCGAATCGTCCATCCGTTGTTGAAAGAGCGACCGGCCACTTCTGCTCACCAGGGCCGTCCGTCAATGATTCAAACTCGCTCGAGTCCGGATTGAACTTTAAAAACGATTCGAACTCCGGCGGCATATAACCGGTCAAAACTTCGAACTGCGCATATCGATGATGCTCGTTGATCGGCAGCCCGAACGTTACATCGTACGAGATCACGTTGGGCAGATTCTTCCACCCAATCTGCACGTGTTTGGTCAGCAGATGGTTCGAAAGCTTCGTTTTGTTTTTGGCGAGATGAATGCCGCCAGACTTCTGACCTGGAGCCAGCCAGAACGCCATCAGGCTCGTTGTCTGAAGCCGGTTTCCGTCCGCAATGAGATGCCGCAACTGGCTCGTCGAAGCCTTCCCGGCACCGTCCAGTCGTGATCCGGCTTCGGTTGGATTAAACGACTCGGGAGTCATCGTCGACCCGAAGTCCAGATTCGCCGCCGACTGCAACTGCCGTCCGTGATCGGCGCTGTTGATGAATTCCTGCCCGTTCCAGGTCAAAGAATCGATCGCTCCAGCCAATCGCGACGTCGTCCTTATTACGATCTCCGAATCGCCCAACGGAGCACGAACAACCGAATTGCCGTCTACAGTCTGTGCTGATTTCTCTTGCGCATTCAAGCTGGCAGCGTTCAACAAAGCACTTGCTAAACAGAAAATACACGAAGCGTGCTGATGACCGATTGGCATGGGCATTGTGAGTCCGCTGAATCTGCAGGTTAACGATGGACAACCACCGGTTCACTCGGTGAAGACTTGAGTTGAACACTGTTGACCGCGATGACCTGCAGCTTGCTTCCTGCAGGGATCTCCAACCTTGGAAAGACAATCTTCATTTCCACAAGCGGTTCGGCAGGTGTGTCGTGATACGACATTCCCTGGAACAGTGGCCGGCCGAATCGATTCTCAGGTTCTTCAGGAAACTGCAAAAGTTCGACGCCGTCCTTTAGAATGATGAACTGCCGAATCCCACTCTCAAAATCCGCCTCGGCCTGCCAGGTTAGAGTGGTCGGTGCCGTGCGGTATGACTTCTGAACTGAAAGGTGGTACGGCGCGGGTGGTGGAGTCGTGTCGGTTGTTGAACCCGTCCTGGAGTATTCTAAAAACGATTTTGCAAACGACTCATTTGGCAACCAGACGGATTCACCAGGATTCCCTTCGTACTTGCCGGCCGGCGCGATGTCCATGCCAAGTGGCGAAACCAGCCAGCTCTCATTGGGCCGAACAGGTTTCAGTTTCTGCGATGCCGTGTCTGACTCGGGGAGCCGCTGAGCGAGACACGCATCAAAAAACGGAATCGCGAGGTACCGCGAATCGCCACACTCATGCGCCGTGTTTGGATCCGGAGCGAATCCGATCGGCGCACCCTCCGCTCGATAAGCCTTAAACATATCCATGCCGCCGTCCCAGGCAACACGGAAACGCTCATCGTCACGTTCCTTCGCGCCTGGATTGCACATCACGGGAATCTGGTAGGCGGCATCGGGGATGACGGGTTTCTCAATCTCGCCCTTTTCCCAGTACCCGAAAGCCGTGCCCGATCTCAGCCAAATCGCAGCGATCCGTTCAGGAAAATCAGTCTGCATCAGGCTCGACCAGAACGCTCCGCCCGAGTGCCCCCACAGGCACCAGGGAACTTCCGTCAGCTCCTTGTGGTGGGACTGCTTGACGAAGTCGTCAATCGCTCGCAGAAACGTTTTGTTGGAACCCTTGCGAGGATCGCACCACAGGCGACAGCTCTCGCCCTTCGCCCGGTACGAAGACCCCATCAACGCACAGTCCCACTTTCGAGCCAATGCCTGCCAGTGCAGATCGTGCGAAGCTGTCACGCCGCCTTTCTCGGCACCGTCCCCGCATCCATGCTGATGAACAATGATCCCGCGTAGCTTCGTGACACCTTCCGGAATCCACAGAAAGTAATTGGCCTCAACTGCCAGCTCGCCTTCTACTTTCGACGGTTTATAGTGCGTTTCAAAATGCCCCGCACGCAAGTCGTTCGCGTGTGCGGCGGCAAGTTCAGGAAAATTCGTTTCGATAGCCAGCATCGCCGCCTTGACCACCAGTTCGTCTTTGACACGCTTTGCCCCCCCAAGCTGCTTCGCGAGGGTTTTTCCGTACTCGTTGCGAAATCTTTTATTTTTATTCGGATGACAAAACAGACAAGCATTCATTGAGTTCATTGAGTTGGCATATAGCGCCGCCAGAACGGGACGGTACTCAACTCTTGCAAGGGCTTTCTTTGGCACCAAAGCAAGCAAAGATGCGAACAACACAAATCCAAAGGCCTGTCATCATAAGATGATTCCGGATCGAACCGACGAACGTTTCCGAGCGTTGCATAGCACACTCACATATCCACAGAAATCCGGACGGCCTGATTCTTCGACTTGGCTCCGGGCAGCAAAACTCCAGAAGCAGCAGCTGACAGTGCCTGCCCGCCTACTTTTTATAGTCAGGCTGAGGCGGAGGGACGAAGTCGGCGGCATCGAGATTCACGCGGACTTCGCTTTTGGGAATCGCTCGCTTCAATACCCAGCGAACGGACTGAGCCAGCATTCGCTGATACGGTTCGAGCTTCCAGTTTTCGTGAAAGTGCAGGCCGCTGAAACCGAACGACCGCCCGCCATCCGGGCGTTCCCAGGCCCATCCGACAGTGTGGTTTTCCTTTTCAATTTGGACCTGGATGAGCGGCGTAATCTGCTCGGCAGGCTGAGCCCACTTCAGCTTGAAGTAGAACTCTTCGTGAACTTCGACCGGGCTGACACCTCGCAGAATTGGATGGCTCGGCGTCACAAGCTGGGTTTTCACATCGACGACTTTGTATCGCCGGTCCGGCCCGCCGTGGCACCCTCCGAACAGTTCGACCCAGGCCGGAATAAACTTCGCATCGCGAGTGCCCATGCCCCAGTGCAGACAAATCAGTCCTCCGCCACGCTTGGCCAGAGACTGAAATGCCGCAAGACGTTTGGCATCAGCCTGTAGCCACTTCGCTCCTTCGGAAACAAAGACGACCGCCGCATCCGCTCCGTCGAGCAACTCTGGACCTTCCGGCCAGTCGCCGTCTGCCGAAACAGCAATCGTCTGCAGCCGGTCCATCGGCGCGAGCATCTTCGAAAACAAACTCGCCGCAGCACGGTACTCATGAGTCCCCGGCGGGTGGCCATCTGGAGCCTGACCGATCAACAGCAGACGTTGCGTCTTGTCCGCAGCGAACGTCGAGCTGACCGGGTAGATAAAAGCCAGGCAGCAAATGGTAAGTGCAAAACGTTTCATGGGTTGGTCAATCGTAGGATGCGTCTCGACGCACCAATTGGAAGTATCGGGAGAGTAGAGGTGCATCCGACTTCTCTGGTTTGGTCAACTTCTTCTTTGCCCGAACCATTCAGCCAGCCCGAAGAGGCTTTCCTGAATGCGTCGATCGAGTCGCAAGTTCAACGCTCGCCATCGGAACATTACCAGCCACCAAAGGATCAGTCTTGGTATCGGGGCCACTTCCGAGGTACGCGTGATAAACCTCAAAAGTGACCAGGAGCATTCCAACTGCCCAGGTCCGACTGTTATTCATGGCCCAGTAGCCTCCGAAGTGATGAACCTGGTGACGATTTTTCAGTAGCACGATTCAGATTTAAGAGTCGAGACGTATCAACTGCCGTCAGTCTGGTTTGGCTGCGTTGCTGACTTCGCGAACGCTTTTAATTGAATTGGCAACGATTGCTGCTGCAATCTGAACAGAACTGCCGATAACGACTGAGCCGGATTCACTGAATCGACTGACTCATGCCCCATAAACCGAAATCAGGGATGCCAAGGCCGCCGCAACAATGTCCTTGAAGGTCGATGTAAGCATCGACCTTCTCCCGATGTAGTTATATTTTTTGACTTGTCAGTCTACAAACCGCAAGCTGAGCGGACTCGATCAAGGACTTCGCAAGCAACAGCCCGTGCTCTTCCGGCTCCGTCCCGAAGGATGTCTTCCAGTGTGTCGGGGTTTTGTTCGAGCTGCTCTCGCCGCTCACGGGCTTCGGCAAAGTGTTCGTCGGCGGCTGCGTTGACCAGTTTCTTTGCTTCGCCATAACCCATACCGCCGGTTCGGTAACGCTCGGCGAGTTCCGCCTGCTGGTCCTCAGTGGCGAATAGTTTGTAGAGATCAAAGACGGCGCAGGTTTCAGGATTTTTCTTATCTTCGACGCCGCTGGAGTCCGTCTTGACCGCGTTGATTTTCTTCTTGATCCGCTTCGGCGTGTCAAACAGCTCGATCGTGTTGTTGTAGCTTTTCGACATTTTCTCGCCGTCTGTGCCAGGGACTTTGGCGGCAGATTCGACAACTTTTGCATTCGGAAGCTTGAGAGCTTCGACTCCATAAATGTTGTTGAAACGTGAGGCAATGTCTCGAGTGACTTCGATGTGCTGAACCTGATCGAGCCCGACCGGAACGGTATCGCTGTCGTAGAGCAGAATGTCCGCGGCCATCAGAACCGGATACGTGAACAGTCCAGCATCAGCGGCGATGCCTTTCGCCTTTTTGTCCTTATACGCGTGGCACTTCTCGAGCAGGTGCATCTGTGTGACGGTCATGAGGAGCCATGTTAATTCGGTGACCTCCGGTACGTCCGATTGCCGAAATAGCGTCGCCTGCTCAGGTTTCAAGCCTAAAGCCAGCAGGTCGAGAGCGGCATCGCGGACGTAGCCTTTCAGAATTTCCGGCTCGCGTACGGTCGTCAGAGCGTGGTAGTCGGCGATGAAATAAAACGCCTGTTCGTTGTCCTGCAGATCGATGTACTGCCGGATGGCCCCGAAATAATTGCCCCAGTGAAATCGACCGGTTGGCTGAATGCCGGATAAAACTTTCATCGTGAATCTGTCCTGGTGGTCTGTTGAGTTTTGTCCGGTGTCATGCCAGACATCTGAGGCGAAGACGCAGCGTCACTGTAAAATAATTTCTCTGCGAATTTTTGCGGACTCGCCCGTTTCGGTAAGAGATCTCGGAGCATGGAACAAGGTTCATCCGAGGCCGCGTCAATGATGAAATTTCAGCACGCTGAAACCTCGTCCATGTTCGATAATTTAACGATTCTCCAGAATCACGCATTAGTCCGTAAGAACCCGGCTATGCGACAGACCAAATAAAGCCTTAGGCGTCTTTGCCGCGGTCGCCATGAAAAGTTCGACGACCACGAACCCGGACGTGAAAACTGAGCTCAACTTGCGGCATAATTCTTGCCCATCGCCGCGACTTCATTTCGCATTTCTTCAACGAACGACTCTGGCTCCAGCACGGTCGCGGCCGAGCGAAAGCCCAGCACCCAACTCATGAATGACCGGGTGCTGGAAAGTTCTACAATCAGAATGACACTGCCGTCGTCTTCCTGTTCAAGTGTCTGGCTGACGTGCCAGACTTTTTCGGAAACGTACCGTGCGGCTTCCGGAGCGAACCGAACCCGTACTCGAAACGGATCGCCATCCTGGTGGTAAATTCCGAAGCTGTAAGCGAAGTGGCTTTTCAGATCGAAGTCTGCCGGACGATCGAAATGTTCGGTCTGGAGTTCGACGTTGTGAAAGCGGTCGACTTTGAAATTTCGAACACCGTCCCAGTCCGGTGACGACACCGCGGCGTAGAGTGATCCTTCGTGCTCGGTGATTCCGATAGGCCGAAGCGTGTAACAACGCGGTTTTTCCGCACCGACCGATTCGTAATCGGCAGTAACGACTCGCAGGTCTTCACACGCCGTGCGAAGAGCGTCGATCTTGTCAGCTCGCGATGAGTAGTTCGTGATGCCGACCGCTGTCTGATGAAAGAGCGGCGTTAGCTGGTCGAGGTACGTCAGGCCGGTTTGCCCCAGCGACTGCTCGATCTTCTGGAACGCTGAGTTCGCGGACGCCCACAACGACGTGCCCGCCAGTCGTTCGAAAAATAATCGACCGAAATAGAGCGCGGCAATTTCGTCGAAGTTGAAGGTCGTCGGTACGCTGCGGCTCATGTCCAGCCGCCACGTTTTCTTTCCGTGTGGACCAGTTGATTCGGCAAACGGGATGTCGGCCTCACGTAATTCTTTCAGATCGCGGCGGATACTCTTGATCGAGACGCCGAGTTCTCCAGCTAGCTCATCCAGCGAAAGGCCGCTCGGCTTGGAAAGCAGTTTGACAATCCGCCACTGGCGGGCCAGAGGCTGAAGTTTTGAGTCGGACAGCGGCATTTTTGCGTCCAGAACCTTGAGGTTTGGCTGGGATTCGACAAGCCACTCGTCAGGTGGGACACACTGTTGTCCCACCTGGCAGAAAAGCCGGAATTATCAGTTTGTATCAATCTTGTGCGTGTCGATATGAATCATAGACTCACGCCACCTGAAGCGAACCCGAGTCGAAACGAAAAACAGGAACGAGACTCTGACTCTTAAACTTCCAAAAGCAAAGGACTGCAAAGATGGCTGCAACTGACGCACGCTGGCACTTCATTGCCGTCCAGAGAGAACTTCGGCTCGCCGACATTGTCGAGATGCCGCCGCCAGTTCGGTAGCGGCGACCGTCGTTCTCCTGAACGTTGATTTTGAGAACGTCTGGCTTGACGCCTTCTACTCAGAGTGGTCGCTGCCACTCAAACGAGACTTTCAATCACTGACTTCTGCGCTCGCGGCACGTCTTCATGACTCGGACGTTCGCGGTATTCCTCATCCGAATTTAAAGAATGGACCTCAATCATGCATAGCCTGAATCTTGTTGTGATCGCTGGAAACGCTACCCGTGACCCTGAAGTCCGATACACCGCACAGGGCACTCCTGTCGCTGAATTTGGACTTGCCATTAACCGCCGCTGGAAGGAACGACGAAGCAACGAATGGCGAGAAGAAACTACGTTCGTGGAAATCCGAGTGATGGGCCAGCAAGCCGACTTCGCAAAAGCACAAGTCCGAAAAGGCACTCCGGTGCACGTCGAGGGGCGATTGCAACTCGACCAGTGGCTGGAGCGAGACTCCGGCGTGAAACGTGAACGACTCCGCGTGCTGGGGCAGCAAGTGACTGTGCTGAGTCAGCCGTTCAAGGATCGCCAGATGAAAGACCAGAAACCTCGGAACCCGAAGACACCAGCTGAAACGCAACCGGAACTGACTCTCGCAGCCGCATTTTGAGAACCGACAATCCCCTGAACCAAACGCCCCGAATAAAACTTAACCCGCACTACAAGGAGAGCAGGATGCTACCCACAAATCACACGATGTTTGAAATCGAATCCGAAGACGCCTTCTACGATCAGACCGCCGCGTCACTGGCGTGGCAACTTCAACTTCCCTCAACGAAAGACGAAACGGACCAGTTCGTCTCTGCACTGCTGGACTTCGCTGCGGAAACGATAGTCAAGAGCGAACGAATTCCCAGACGCGACCACGTCAGCAGCAAGCTGGCGGCGTTTGCGCTGGACGTCATGAACTCCGAGTTGCAGCACCATCGCCATGCGGCAGCACAACGAAACTGAAAAACAGCAGCCATTCGATAAGTCGTTGAAAATCCCGGGCCTGGGATCACAAAACTGGAACAGAGAGGCAGGTCGAGATCGATCGCCAGGAAGGCGAGTCCGAGTGGTGGCGGACTCGCCTTTTACTTTTACAGGAACTGAAAACTGCCTCTATTACAAACTGCGGAGATACCGCAGAAGCGACTTCAGCTCGGTGGCGGAGAGTTTACGGTCGAGCTGGTGGTCGAACTTTGTGAAGACTTCTTCGAGATTGCTGGCACGTTTGTCGTGGAACAGGTTTTCGCGATAGCCGACCCCGCGGAGCGAGGGCGGGTTAAATTTTCGGAGACCTCGTTCGTCGACCAGGCCGACGTCGTACACGTCGGCTGAAGTCAGAACCGTTCCTGTGTGGCAGTCGGTGCAGCTCAGCGATTCGAACAAACGGCGGCCATCTTTTACCAACGCTTTGTCTGCTGGTGTCGTGGCCGGTTGGCAGGGCGGTGGTGGTTGCAGCGTTTTAAGAAATGCGGCGATGTCGGTCGCTGCTTTGTCGGTCAGGCCTTTGCCACGCATTGTTGACGCGGCCGATTGATGGATCTGTTTCGACAGTGTGGACTTCTTGCCGTTCCAGCCCCACGGGCCTGTTTCGCCGACGCCGAGCAGCGAGAGAACTCGCTTGGGAGCACCTTCTGTGTCGTCTCCAAAAGTGTCCGACTGCCCACCATTTGTGTGACCGTCGACATGGCAACTGTGGCAACTGAACCAGCTCGCGTGAGAAAGTCGAGCGGAGAAGAAAAGTTGTTCGCCTCGTTCTGCAGGCCCGAGTTCAGGCGTCGGCCCCAGTGAGAGATGCGATGTGTAGATGTCCGTCCCCTGGTACGAGCTGCCGTATGTACTGGCCGTCGCACTGTAGTTGTACTTCTTACCGGCCTTATCAGCGTGACGCTTTTTGTATTCTTCATTGTCTGTCGGCGATGTCGCCACAGGTTTCGCAGGCAATACGTCTGCCGCAGATTCTACACCGTCTTGCGATCCATCTCGAATCGACTTGTCTTTAGAAGCCGCATCTCCTGCTGGATTTTTCGTCATGTCGATCAGCGTGAGCGAGTCTGATAATTCGTTGACCACAACGAAACGGCCTTCAGAAATTGGCAAAAGATCAATCGGTCGATGACCAACTCCGATACGTTGAAAGGCTCGCGAAAAAGGTGCGCCGATCGACACTTCATTAACACCAGCCAGAGCAATCACCGCTCGACCAGTTTGATCGATGAACAACGAGTCCGGGTCCCCCGCCCCCTGCCCCGCGTAACCGACGTTGATCGTCTGCCCGCTGTAGATCGCTCCCGATTTGCCTTCCAGAATGTCATCAAGATTTGCCGTGCGAAGCATATTGTCGATCATCACGCCCCAGATGATGTCACTGCGTCGCGGAAGTGCCGCGTCGTTAAGGATCTGATGCGAAATCAACAGCGTCTGGCCATCATTGCTGAGTGCCAGACCTCGTATGTTGTGAGCTCCGAAGTCGTGAATGTGCTCGACGTCGCGAGTCGCCGTGTTGACGACCGCCAGCCGCCCGGTAAAGGCATCGGCAACGAGCATACGAGATCCATCGGGAAGATAAAGTTGTTCACCAGCGCCGAACCCTAAATGAATCGTGTCCACAATCGCCGGCCCATTCTCAAGTGTCACCATTGTCAACGTTCTAGCCCACCTGGAACCGACGGTGCACGACTTTTCGTCCGGCGCGACCTGCACCGTCAGCGGGTAAGTGGGCATGGGCAGCTCAGATAGAACGGTCGCTCCGGCTCGAGAAATTCTGATCACGCTAAGACGAGACCGTTTCGTATCAGTCACCAGAATCAGGCCACGGGACACAGCAACATCTGTCAGTTGTCCTCCGAATTTGTACTCGGCAACAACCGTCCATTTCACAAGATCGACCAACGACAACGTGCCACAACGATTCGCGACAACACCCGTCGCTTCATCGAGCCTTGCAATCGCAACCGGCCGCCGAAACTGCGATGTGCCGGGAGAAATTCGTTGCAAATCAGCCGCGCTGGCCATCAACGAAGTCAGGACGAGGGGGATCGCCAGCGAGCGACCAACGACTGAGTAGGCTGGCATCAGAGCACCTTAGAAAATTCGTGAGTTTTATGAGCGGCGTGCCAAAGACCATTCGTCTAATCGTGACCTGACTCACTCTATCAATCAGGAGATGATGTCATGCACGACGTTGCCTTCGACGTCCGTCAGGCGGAATTCGCGACCTTGATATCGGTAGGTCAGCCGTTCGTGGTCCATGCCGAGCAGATGAAGAATTGTGGCGTTGAGATCGTGTACGTGGACTCCGTTTTCACCTACATCCATTCCGAAGTCGTCGGACTGTCCGTAACTGACTCCGCCTTTGATCCCGCCGCCGGCCAACCACATCGTGAAGGCGTCTTTGTGATGGTCACGTCCGGAAAGCCCTTTGTCCTTCGCGTTGCCGCCTTGCCGCAGCGGCGTTCGACCAAATTCCGACCCCCAAACAATCAATGTGTCTTTCAGCAGGTCTCGCTGCTTGAGATCTTTCAGCAGCGCCGCGATCGGTCGGTCGGTTTCTTTGCACTTGGCCGGCAACCGAGTCTCGATGCCACCGTGATGATCCCATCCGGAATCGTACAGCTCGACAAGCCGCACGCCGCGTTCGACCAGTCGTCTTGCCAATAGACAATTGTTGGCGAACGACGCCTTGCCCGGTTCGGCACCGTAAGACTCCAGTGTTTCTTTTGTTTCACCGCCGATTCCCATCAGTTCAGGAACTGATGTCTGCATGCGGAATGCCAGTTCGTACTGACTGATGCGAGTTTCGATTTCCGGATCACCAGTCGCCTGAAACTGCTCCTGATTCAATTGGCCAAGAGTGTCCAACACTCTACGACGATCCGCCGGCGACTGACCTTCCGGACTCGACAGAAACAGTACGGCGTCACCCTGCGAGCGAAACTGAATTCCCTGGTGAACGCTCGGCAGAAAACCGGACGACCACATACTGGTCCCAGCCCCACCAGCCGGACCGCTAAGCAGCACGACATACCCGGGTAAGTCTTTGTTTTCAGAACCGAGTCCGTAAGTGACCCACGATCCAAAACTCGGCCGTCCACCGCGACCAAAACCCGAGTGCAGAAACATCTGAGCCGGCGCGTGGTTGATCTCTTCGTTATGCAATGACCGAATGACGGCCATGTCGTCGACGACTTCGCTGATATGCGGTAGCAGTTCAGAAAGTGACTGCCCGCTCTCGCCGTGCTGCGAAAATTTCCAAGGAGACCCCGCCAGTGTCGACGTCTTGCCAATGAATGCGAAATCCCGATCTTTGGTGACCTCCGGAGGGCATGGCTCGTTATGTCGCTTTTTCAACTCTGGCTTTTCGTCGTACAGATCGAGATGCGACGGCGCCCCAATCATGTGGAGGTAAATGACGTGCTTCGCCCTGGGCGCAAAATGCGGCTGTCCCAATGCAGCATCGACGTCATTATTCAGCATCGAAGCCAGAGCCATTCCACCGAAACTGATCCCGCAAGAGCCCAAAAATGCTCGACGATCGTTTCGCAGATAATTTGAAGAAGTCATGTCGGTGTACCCTTGGACGTTCGTCAATCTTTGGTGATCGTTTCGTGAAGATTAAGCAGCACGGTAGCCACGCTGTACCACGCTTTGGATTTGGCGGCTTCCTGATCTATGTGGCGTTTTGAATTTTGAGCTGTTGAGTAAGTTTCGGTATACAGATAGTGCAAAGCATTGTTTTCGGTATCCGTCGGTCGTCGGCCTGTGCAAAGCTGAAATGCATATTCAAGTTGCTCGACAAGCGACGCTCGCGGATTTTCATCCACGGCCCGCCTGGCAAGTGCTTCAGCTGCTTCCACATAAACCGGATCGTTGAGCAGCGTCAGCGCCTGCAGCGGCGTGTTGGTTCGTGATCGTTTGACCGTACATGCCAGACGCGCTGTCGCGTCGAAGTTGACGAAGCTTGGATACGGCGAACCGCGTTTCAGGATGACGTAGAGACCTCGGCGATGACGTTCGGTGCCGGGACTGACTTTATACTTGTAGGATGTGCCGCCGACCTTCGACCAGATTCCGTTCGGCTGGTAAGGATAGATCGGTGGGCCAAACTGCTTCAAATCAATCAGCCCAGCAATAGCCAAAGCGTTGTCGCGAATCATTTCCGCACCCATCCGAAATCTTGGGCCACGGGCGAGTAGAGTGTTCAGATCATCTTTCTCAAGTAACTCGCGGGAAACTCGTGATGACTGCTGGTAGGTAGCAGACAGAACGATCGACTTCAGGACGTGTTTCATCGACCAACCGTTTTCCATGAACTCAACGGCGAGCCAATCGAGAAGTTCCGGATGCGACGGTTCTTCGCCTTTGATTCCAAAATCTTCGACAGTCGGCACGATGCCTTGTCCGAACAGTTCAGCCCACCAACGATTAACCGTCACGCGAGCAACCAGCGGGTTATTCTTGTCGACCAGCCATCGAGCAAGCGTCAGCCGATTCGGTGGGCCTTCGATTTCGGTGTGCAGAATTCCTGGCGTTCCCGCTTCAACTTTTTCGCCGGGTTTTCGGTAATCACCTCGATCGAAAACTGATGACATACGAGGCTTGTCCAACTCGATCATGACGAGCGTCGTGTCCGCGGCAACTTTGGCTAGCTCTTTTCCGAGTTTCGTCAACTCGGCGGTCAGTTCAGATGTTTTCTGGTCCTGTTTGACACGATAATCAAAAAGCGTCTTGCGATCAGCCTTTGACCATTTCTTGATCTCAGACTTTGCCACTGCCGCGACGGCTTCAGGAACAGAATCGTTTTCCAGATTCCCGGTGATTGCCGAAAGCCTCAAACAGCCAATCGAACGAGCACTGCCGTAGTCGTGTTTGAGCTGGAAAGTCAGTTCCTGATCGGCGGAAACGTCGAGCGGTTGTTTCAAAATGAACGTTGCCCAGTGGGACTCGTCGAACTTCGGAGAAACTGCCCAACCAGTTTTTGGCTTAGTAGAAAGTGCTCCGGCAACGTCCCACTTACTTTGGGAGAAGCTCGCTTTTGCCGAAGCAAACTTCAGCTTTGATGGCGTTGTCGTTTTGCTCTTTGACTCGGGCTTCACACTTGGAGTCAGTGTGGCAGAAAACTCATTCAGAACGAAATTGCGCCGAACCGGGTCGCCACGACCGGGCCCCTTCCCGGGAAGCAGGTCGTGCCGCAGTGCTTCCAGTTTGAATGCTTTGATTCCGGACATGCTCGTTCGGATTTTGATCGTGTAGACATCTTTCGAGGGCGGATCGTTGCCGACGAGGACAATCGATCCGTCTCCCTGCTGTTCGAACGTGTCGGTAGTCCCCAACGATTCAAACTCGAAGATGTCGAGCACCTGAGACTTCGGAACGTCGCCCAGGCTTTTGGAAAATCCCGTTGCCCACTCGGATAAGTCAGAGTTCAACTCACGGCGACGCGCGGTTTGACGATTCTTCACAGACGCAATCTGCTTCTGCAGATCGACACGTTTTGCATCGTTCTCGGCATCCGAAAGATTCATTTTCGGACCTTTGAATGCGATGGAGCTAGGCGATTTGCTGGCTCGATCGGCTTCCATTTCCGTGTTATTGAAGTAGGCCAGCAGTCGGTAGTAATCCTTCTGCGGAAACGGGTCGTACTTATGGTCGTGGCATTGGCAGCATTCCAGTGTCGAGCCCAGCCAGACCGCACCGGTCGTGTTGACGCGATCGATCACCTGCTCGATCCGCGTCTCTTCCGGAAGCGATCCGGCCTCAACATTTGTCGGTGTGCAACGGTGAAATCCAGTCGCGATTTTCTGTGATTCCGTCGCATCAGGTAGCAGGTCGCCCGCGATCTGCTCGATCGTAAACTGGTCGAATGGCATGTCATCATTGAACGCTCGAATTACCCAGTCGCGATACGCCCAGACACTTCGCAGGTTGTCTCTCTGGAATCCGTGCGAATCTGCGTAACGCGCGATATCCAGCCATGGTCTCGCCCAGCGTTCCCCAAACTGAGGTCGTTGCAGAAGTTCGTCGACCAGCAACTCGAAGCGTTCATCAGAAGGATTCCTGACGAAAGCATCAACTTCATCCGGAGTTGGTGGTAATCCGATCAAATCGAGAAAGGCTCTCCGCACCAGTTTCTCCGGCGCAGCCTTACCCGACGGGGAGAGACCTTCATTCTGTAGACGTTGCAGCACGAAGTGATCGATTGCCGACTTCGCCCATTTCGAATTATGAACCGGCGGCATCCCAGGGCGTTTGGGAGCAACGTAAGACCAGTGCCGATTTACTTCGACCTTGTCGGGCCAGACCGCTCCCTGCTCAATCCAGCGACGGATGATGCCGATTTGCCGCTTCGAGAGTGGATCGCCGATTGCCGGCATGACCTCGTCGTGACCGCGAGGCAGCAGAATACGACGAAGCAGTTCACTGTCGCCTGGCTTGCCCGGTTCGATTGACTCGGACTTCATAGTTGAAGTCCGTTGATCGAGCCGCAATTCAGCTTCCTGCTTCTCCGGGCCGTGGCACTCGATGCACGACCGACGGAAGATCGGATACACGTCGCGAGCGAAGTCGACCTGCTTCGATTTTGCAGCGACCGGTTCAGCCCTGGCTGCTTCTGATCCGGGAAGGGTTACCAGAACGCTCACGGTGGCGATCAGGGCAATGGAGAATCTGAGCAAACAATTCATAGTCCAATTTCCAGTGATCGATTCAGTCCCGCACAATCAGGTTTGCAATGAAAATATCGTATTCGCACTGGAATTTTATTTATTGTAGGTCTGCCGCGACTTTTTTAGACATTTCACGCACGGCTCGAAATTTAATAACCAGGCGTTGCCTAAAATGTCATTTCCAAACCGGTCAGTGTGCCGGTGCTTGAAGCAAAGCGGTTCTGTTCCATCCCTAGCCGCTGTAGTACGCTGACGAAAAGGTTTGGCAGTGGATAGTTGTTTCTCTGGTCAAACGCCAGATGCTGACCATGCTTAAAACCCCCACCGGCCAGAACGACCGGCATGTTACGATTGTTGTGGCTTGACGCGTTGCCGAGGTTGCTCGTCAGGAAGACGGATGTCTGATCGAGGAGACTTGAACCATTTTCGTTGACTGAAGCGAGGTCGCGCAGGAAGTCGCCATACGCGCTGATGATGGCTCCTTCGACGATTGTCAGTTGGTCGAGCTTCACATCGTCCAGACCATGGTGACTGAGGGTATGATAGCCTTCTCCGACGCCTTTAATTGGTACGACTCCACCGGACGCTCCCAGGTGGTACGACACGAATCTCGTCGAGTCCGTTTGCAGGGCAAGGCGAATCATTCCGCTCATCAGTTTCTGCCGACCAATGACGTCTGAGGAGTTGCCAATGTCGACCGGTTTTTTGACGCGAACTTTCGGTTTCGGACGATTGGCCCACGCTTCGGAATCAGCCATGCGAAGCTCGAGTTCGCGTACACTCGTGAAGTAGGCGTCGAGGCGTTCTTTGTCGCCGTTGCCCAATTCGCGACTGAGTCGTTTTGCATCGTCGCTGACCAGGTCCATGATGCTTCGCCCCTGTTTCACTCGCTGCGCCTGTTTGACACGTTCGGCTGGAGAATCATCAACGAACAGCTTCATAAACAGTCGAGACGGTTTGTCTTCGGCGGGGATCATCGCACCGTTTTCGGTGTACGACGGGCTGTTGCTTCCGCTGCTGCCAAGGACGAGAGATGAAAACCGGGTCTTCGAACCAAGGTGCTTCGCCATGTACTGGTCGATGGAGATCGTGTTTTTGCCTCGGCCTGAACTACCAACCGGATTGGCTGTCAGGATGCTTGCCTCGGCTCGATGGCCGCCGCCAACTCCCGGATGAGACGATCCGGAAATAATCGTCATCTGATTTCGCAGATCCTGCAGCGGTTCCAGGTAGAGACTCTGATCGTAGTCTCGGCCAGCCTGCTTCGGATTGAGGTTGTCGGCCAGCAATCCCAGCCCGAGCGACATCGACACAAACCGGCGAGGCGATTCCTGAGCGTCCGCACGGGCACACGCTTTATGCATCGCCGTCATCCACGGAAGCGCCATCGCGACACCAGTCCCTCGCAGAATCGTTCGACGATCAAGCTGGCGGCCGCGGTTGAAATTGATTCGTTTTGACATGATCTCTGTTCTGTGATGGTGACGATGATCGGGCGCTCGTCGGTTGTCCTGATGTTGGGAGTCTGGCCGCATTCACTTCGTTATAAAAACCCGATGAGAACCCACGGCGGTGATGAGTGATTTGAATCCGTAATTTGACTCAGCACACTTTTGAACGATCTGTTCGACGGCGGCTCGATCAGCAAATGTTACCGGAGTTCCGGTTCCGTAGGTGATCAGTTTTTCGGCAACGTTGCTGGCGAGGACTTCAGGCTTTGCTAACGCCAGTTTTTTAAACGCTTCGAAATCCTCAAAGTGACGTCCGTCGGGCATGTCATAGCTGGCGTCGATCGGCTGCGGCTTAAACTTTCTGTTTTTCCTGCCGGCGTAATAAGTATCCCGCCATTGCCCTGCCGGATTGAAATTTTCCAGCGCGAAGCCGGGTGGGTCAATCTTCACGTGACAGCTTGCGCAGGAAGCGTCTGCTCGGTGTTTGGCGAGCATTTCGCGAATTGACTTTGCGCCGCGAATGTCTGGTTCGATGGCTGGGACGTTCTCAGGTGGCGGCGGAACGTGAATGCCCAGCAGACGTTCTGAAACCCACAGACCGCGAATCACCGGCGATGTGGTCGTGCCGTTGGCCGTCACTTTAAGAACAGCCCCATGGCTCAGCACACCGCCACGGTGATGCTCCGGCTTCAGCGCGACTCGCTGCAGTTCGTCGCCAGCCACTCCGTCGATCTGATAAAAACGAGCAAGCCGGCTATTCAGAAAGGTGAAGTCAGAGTCGATCAGATTCCCCACGCTGAGGTTTTCATTAACCAACGTTTGCAAAAATGCGTGCGTCTCGTCGAGCATCGACTGCTGCACCAGAATGTCGAAATCGCGGTAAAGCCTCGGGTCAGGTTCGGTAAAATTGATCAGGCTGAGGTCGAGCCATTCAGCCGCAAAGTCTCGAACGAAATCCTGCCCGCGGTCGTCCGCCAGCATGCGTTCAATCTGCTGTTGAACGGCCCATGACTTTGTGAGCTTTCCAGCTTTTGCCTGCTTAAAAAGCTGTGTATCCGGCATCGTGTTCCACAGGAAGTAGCTCAGCCGCGAGGCAACAGCATAGTCATCGAGCAGTCCAGGCGTTTCATTGAAGTAGAGAAACCGCGGTGAGCACAGCACGGCTCGGTAGCCACCTCGCAGCGCGTCGAGCAACTGCACATCGTTGGCGAGTTCCGCCAGTACGATCTCAACGTACGGTTGCACTTCTTCTTGAGAAACCGGTCGGCGAAATGCTCGCTCAGCGAAAGCGAGTACCAGATGGGCCGCGGCTTCTTTCGGAGTGTCTGATATCAGAACACCAGGGGTTTTGTTTTTTGTCGGCTCCACCTGCAGCTCGCCAATCAGTGACCGCCGCAGAAGCCAATTACCTCCTCCATGGTGAACCCGCTCCATCTCGACAGATTCAATCGCAATGCCGGGCACGTTTTGCGGCTCGCCTTCCCCCGTTCCAACCTGCCCTCCGTTGAACCTTGCCTTTTTGAGCGTTCGATCGCCAGGGCGAATTTCCAGCATGTGGCCTTTCGGCAGCCAGCACTCAAACGTCCATTCCTGAGGTTTCGCCGTCGCTTCAAAAGAACCGACCCATCCCATCAGCGGAGCGCTCGACACGCACGGTCCCGAGCGAACGCTGCACCAGACGCCTCTGCCTTGCGGAGCTTTCAACGCTGCCGCATTTACTTTGAACCGATACCAGCCGTCCTTGCGAGCGGTCGTCGCCGGAAGCCTTCCATAAAACACCAGCGTGCCAGACCAGGTGACGGCTTTTCCGTTAAGTATCTCCGGTTCACGAGTTCGCCTTGAAGGATTTCGACGAGCCAGTTCTTTCGCCGAGAACGTTTTCTGCAGCTCGTCTTTCGGCTGAGTAATTCGCCGAAACGCTTCGTCGAGGGCGACGTCGACAACTTCCAGGTGTTTCTGAATCTGAAAGTGAGACATCGGCTGCCCGTCGGCCACGGTGGTGAATCCGTTCGTCCGAGGCTCTTCCGTCATCAATCTTGTCAGCGGAATATCTATACCCAGCAGGTCGTGCAAAGTTCGCTCAAGCTGCAGGTTGGTCAGTCGTTTACCATGCACCCGGCCAAGCGTTTGCCACCGCGCTCTCTGATGAGTACTCAGCCATTTCCGTGTAACGCCAAGGAACTTGCCTATCTCTTTCTGCTTTGGACGGTTGGCTTCCTGGGGCGGCATCTCGCCGGCACGAACGCGATCGAAGATTCGAATCCAGCGAGTCATCCCGCCGGGTGCATCGAGATTGCTCTGCAGCGCCGCCAGGTTCAGACCACCTTCGCCGTCCTCCCCATCGTGACACGCGACGCAGTGATTGACCAGGAATGTCTTAACGGCGGCGGGGAAGTTCGCTGACGTCGTCTTCTTTGCGTCAGCTGCCGCTCGCGCAACCGTCGTTGCACCGAGCAAAACGACTGGCAACAAGACACGAAAGGTGAGTGCTGCAGAACCGGACATTCGAATTCACCAGAAGGCAATGGAAGAGACGCCGCTGCGCGTGAATGAACGACGGCGATGATGAAGAGTCAAAGGTGTGGCATGTTGCCAGCGGGGAAGCTGCCAGTAAAAAAGTGAACCCAATAAAAACCCAGTTTCCTTCGCTGGCAGTCTGACGGGTGATCATACCGGGATTTCGCACGGTTCTCCAATTCCGTGTCGGAATCCACGATCAAAAAGTGCGGAACAGGCCTGAATTGGCGTTACTGATGTAGTGACGGCGGCGTTGCGGCGACAAACGCTGGCAAACTCTCCAGAATGTCCGGCGCGATCCAACAGGATCAGCCAGTCGACAGAGATCGCCAATCCGACACAACTTCCGAATCTCACAGCGAGGTGCCTTCCGTGACTCAGCTCAAAACCACTTCCGAACAGCCATCGTCTATGGGCCAGCAACTTCGGCTGACAAGGATCGTGCGCTGGTGCGTGGCTGCTCTGACAGTGTCGATATTGGCTCCGTCACTGGCGGAAGCGGCGAAGAAGTCAAAACCAAATTTCATCTACATCAACATTGACGATCTTGGTTACGCTGACATCGAGCCGTTTGGATCGAAGGTAAACCGAACGCCGCATCTCAACCGGATGGCCGAAGAAGGTCGCAAGTTGACGTGCTTCTACGCGGCTCCGGTCTGCTCGCCGTCGCGAGCGTCACTGATGACCGGCAGCTATCCCAAGCGAGCACTCAGCATCCCGCACGTACTGTTTCCAGGAAATGCCGAAGGACTTTCACAGGATGAAGTCACGGTCGCCGAGCTTCTCAAAAAACAAGGCTACGCAACCGGCATCGTCGGCAAGTGGCACCTTGGCGATCAGCCGGAATTTCTGCCGAGGAAGCACGGCTTCGATTACTACTACGGGCTGCCCTATTCCAACGACATGGGCCCTGCAGCGGACGGCGTGAAGAGTAATCTGGGTGCTCCGCTGCCAAAGCCTCGCAACGTCCGACGTAGCCAGCCGCCGCTACCTCTGCTTCGAAACGAAACCGTTCTTCAGCGAGTGCTCCCTGCCGACCAGCAGGCGATCGTCGAAAACTACACCAACGAAGCTGTCAGCTTTATCTGGGATCATCGCGACGAGCCGTTTTTCCTGTACCTGCCACATTCGGCCGTTCATTTTCCGCTGTACCCTGGAAAGAAGTTTCACGGAAAATCGAAGCACGGACTGTTCGGTGACTGGGTGGAAGAAGTCGACTGGAGCGTTGGTCAGGTGCTCGACACCGTGCGCCAGCTAGGCCTGGCAGAAAACACGATGGTCATCTTCACCTCTGATAACGGAGGCCAGAATCGTCACGGAGCGATCAACCTGCCACTGCGAGGCGGCAAAGGCTCAACCTTCGAAGGCGGCATGCGAGTCCCCACGATTGCCTGGTGGCCGACAAAGATTCCAGCCGGCACCTCTTCCGACGAAATCGTCAGCACGATGGATATTCTGCCAACTTTGACGAACCTGTCTGGTGGCAAGGCTCCGACCGATCGCAAGCTCGACGGACATGACATCTGGCCGATTCTGTCCGGAGGCAAAGACGCGAAGTCACAGTACGAAGCGTTCTACTTCTTTCGCGGCTTCAACCTGCAATGCGTCCGCAGCGGAGACTGGAAACTACACCTCGCCAAAGGCGAGCTTTACAACCTCAAAGACGACATTTCGGAAGCCAGCAACGTCGCGAAAGATCATCCAGGAGTCGTCGCCAGGCTCCGAGCATTCGCTGACTCTCAGAAGGACGATCTCGGAGTGAAAGACGTCGGGCCAGGCTGTCGACCACTCGGCAAAGCCAGGAACCCGCAACCGCTCATTAATCACGAAGGGAAAATTCGCAAGGGATTCGAGCAGGCCGCTGTGCACGCCGGTCAGGGAATCATGGTTGGCGAAGTAACGTCGACGAGTGCTGCCGTCCAGGTTCGACTGACAAAGGCTGATCATCTTGTCTTGCAGATCGACGATTCAGAGCAGACGCCTTTACCGAGTGACCTGCCTGGTGCAAAAGGCAAAGTGATGTTCATCATGGCCGGGCCGAAGGTGCAAGGGGACAAGCTTGTTCAAGTCGAGAATCTGGTTGTCGGTTTCGGCGATGCAAATCCCGAGCGGGACTTCATTGCTCGAACCGTCGTCAAGGGTCTTCTACCCGGTGCTGAATACAAAATTCGCACAAAGATCGGACTGAATCTCGACGAGATGGTCCCTGGCCCGACAGCCTCATTCCGGACGTTGCCTGGCAAAGAAAGCTCCGAGTCAACGCGATTCGTCGTCGTGACGGGCATGAACTACGGAAAATTCCACGGCGATGGTCGTATTGATTCGAAGATTCACCTTCAGAATAACAATACGAAACTGCCAGCTCCGCACGCCGGACCAGACAAGCATCTCGGCTATCCGGCTCTTGAGTCGATGCTTCGTCTTCAGCCGCACTTTTTCGTCGGAACTGGCGACAACATTTATTACGACACTCCTAAGAAGCCTCGCGCGGAAACCGTGCCTCAGATGCGGCAGAAGTGGCACGAGCAGTTCGTGCAGCCTCGCTACCGGAAGTTCTTCGCCAAAGTCCCGACGTACTGGATGATCGACGACCACGACTATCGCATCGACGATGGAGACAATTCGGGTGATTACCTGCCGTCTCCCGAAACCGGTCTCCGCATCATGCTTGAACAACTTCCCTACGGAGCGATGGAAGACGGCTCAAAAACCAGAACTTACCGGACCCATCGAATCAACAAAGACCTGCAGGTCTGGTTTACCGAAAACCGTCGTTACCGCAGCAACAACGCGGATGAAGACGGACCGAACAAAACGATCTGGGGAGCCGAGCAGAAAGCATGGCTGAAGAAATCGCTCGCGGAGAGCGACGCCACGTTCAAACTGATGATCTCACCCACGCCAATGGTCGGCCCGGATGACAAACGCAAGTTCGACAACCACACCAACTTCAACGGCTTCCGCCACGAGCGTGACGGGTTCTTCGCCTGGCTCAACAAAACCGGCATCGCCAGAAATAACTTCTATCTGGTCTGCGGAGACCGTCACTGGCAATACCACGCACGCCATCCAGCAGGCATTGAAGAGTTCTCCTGTGGAGCCCTCGTCGACCCGAACTCCCGTCTGGGCCGTGCTCCCGGAGACCCACAATCTACGGACCCCGACGGCCTGATCAAACAACTCTACACACAGAAAGAACGCTCCGGCGGCTTCCTGATGATTGAATCATCTCCCGCCAAAGCCAATACGTCATCAACCCTGTCCTTCGTCTTCCATGACGAAAAAGGAGAAATTCTGCACAAACACACAAAGCAGGGAAAGAACTGACTGCTATTCAATCAGGAATCGAGACATGCCACCATCCGACTCCAGATTTCCGCCTTGGATGGCTCGAATAGTCCTCGCAGCATGTCGTTCTTACTCCGTTGTTGCGGGTTCGGCCTTTTCTGATTCTGTCAGCTCCGTTTCAGTTGACTGAGCTTGGTCTGTCTCGGCCTTTTCAGACGCTTCTCCGTTCGCCGTTTCGGAAGCTTCGTGATTCAGTTCTTCCGGTTCCTCGATCAGCAAAGGCTGAGCTGGTTCGTTGTCGCGTGATGGGCCGCCGAACTCGTCCAGTGCTTCGTCGATCGCGTTATCGAATTCGTCGGCAAAATTGATTTCCGGAACTTTGGCGGGGACACCGGCTTCGTCGGCAGTCTCGGTGACAGCTTTCAGAAAGGCTCGCAGTTCGTCGTCGGTCAGTTTCTGTTCGAATTCTCGATTACCATCTGGTTTCCTGGTGCTGATCATGTCGAGCACTGCTTCGCGTTTGGCTTCTGGAATCGAATTGTCAATCACACCTCGCGAGAACCGCTGGATCGCGATGTCTGCCGCCGCCTTTTCTTCTTCAGTCAGCCCCGAATCGCGGATATAGACTCGCTTCACGAAAAGTGACACACCGGCTGGCAGGATCGGACTTTCTGATAGTTTTTTAAAGATCGCCCCCACCTGCTCGATTTCAAGTTTTCCATCTTTGAATTGTTGACCAACGTCGTCGATACGGTCGTGCATACGTTTGCGTTGATCGTCTGGAACTTCGAGTTCGTTCAATCCCTCTTTCATCGCACTGACGGCGAAATCTGTTCCGAATTCGCGAACGTTATTGGCAACCCACCATCCACCAACGACGACGGCGATTAAGCCCAGAACGACAATGACTACGCATCCGATGCCGGCGATCGCACAGCCGCTAAGGCCTTTCTTCTCGGGAATCCGATCCTGATCCTGAGACTCGAACGGGTCGGGCTGAGACATAGTGACTCTCTCGTTGCGAAGTTGCTGGATGTGTCTGAGTGTGCTGGATCAACCAAAAATGCTGAAATTCTCCCGACACACTACTGCGACGATCGAGTGATCTCCAGTATCGAATTGAAACGGGCGGATCGATTTCGCATCACGACAAATTTGGAACGACACTTCGGATGGCAGAGACTGACCTACTGAGGCAGCCATTGTTCGACGATGTCGACCACCTCTTCTGATTCGAGTGTTTCGTGGGCGAGCAGGTTATCGGCGAGGGCGGCCAGAGCTGACCATAAGTCGTCTCCGTTGAGCAATCGATACAAATCGGCGGATGTTTGTTCCAGAAACACCAGTCTTTTTGTCTGGTCAGGGTGAAGTGACTGCGCGGCTTGCCAGGCTTCGGTCCAGTCGGCCGCCCATTCGGCAACCATGCCCGGGTGAAATGCGTCGCCGGTGTAGAGCATCTCGGCAACTGGCCCGGCCAGTGCGACGAGAACACGCTTTTCGCAATACTCGCGTTCGGAGAGACCGGTTGTGTCCCAGATAATCTGCGTGTCGCCGAACCGTTTCGGGCCGTCGTCCCAGTCAGGATCGATCGTGACCAAATGAATTTCCGCCCCGACATGCACCGCCATCAACGCGTGGCCGGATTCGTGGTAGGCTGTGATTTCCATGGCGCGGTTGTTTCTTTGCCGTAAATCGTGATAAACGTGGCATGTTTAAATGACGATGACCGATTCACAAGTTGCCGACGTTGCGTGGTACGAAGCAGGCAATGCCTCTACCTGCAAATCTGTTTTGCCCGGAAATTCGGTTTCAATCGATGTCTAACCTCAGAATTGTAGTCACTCTGTTGGCCTCGTTGCTTCTGCAACCAGGGATTGTGCGAGCGGCGAACAACGATAAGCAGACGGCGTTCTTCGAGAAGAAGATCCGGCCGTTGCTCATCAAGCATTGTTACGAGTGCCACTCTGAAGAAGCCGAGGAACGCCAGGGCGGCCTGCTGCTGGATCGGCGTTCTGGCTGGATCGCAGGCGGAGACACCACCAAAGCGGTGCTGCCGGGCGAACCGGACGCATCGCTGCTCATCAAAGCCGTGAGGTACTCCGACGAGAATCTGCAGATGCCGCCGGAAGAGAAACTGAAGCCCGAGCAGATCAAATTGCTGGAGGAGTGGGTGCGACTGGGGGCTCATGGATCGAAGATCGATATTGGCGATTCTGAGTTCTCGCGGCTCGGCGATCAGGAACATCTTTTCGGACAGGCCGAGAATCACTGGGCATTTCAACCTGTCAGTGCCGAGACGCCCCCCAAAGCCAGCAACGGACGCTGGAATCAAAACGCGATCGATCGATTCATTTTTGCACGGCTCAAAGAGCACAACCTTGAGCCTTCAATTGAGGCCGATTTTCGTACGTTGATTCGGCGATGGACGTACGACCTGACCGGGTTGCCGCCGTCGATGGATGATGTTGAGAAGTTTATTGAAGAGGCTTCGAAGGATCGGGCAGTCGCGATAAATGAAGCTGTCAATCGACTGATCGATCGGCCCACGTTCGGCGAGCATCTGGGCAGGATGTGGCTCGACGTGGCACGGTATGCTGACACAGACAGCGCCTACCGTCCCGACACGCGAACGCCGCATTACTTCCCCTTCGCATTCACCTGGCGAGACTACGTTGTCGATTCGTTCAACAAAGATAAGCCGTTCGACGATTTCGTTCGTGAGCAGTTTGCCGCCGACCTGATCGGTTTCAAACCAGGCGATGCTGAAATGGCAGCGCTGGGGTTTCTCGCAGCAGGACCATTTGCCAATCGTGACGCGTTGGAATCGCTGGACGACCTGATTGACGTGACGACTCGAGGTTTGCTTGGCGTTACGGCAGCTTGCGCGCGATGCCACGATCACAAGTACGAGCCCATCCCGACCAAAGATTATTATTCGTTGCGAGGAGTCTTTGCATCAGTCGCTCGGGTCAATTCACTTGACGAGAAAAAGCAGCCACTGGTGCCTGGTTACGAACCTTCGGAAGCAGACCTCGCTGACTATAAAAAGAATCGAGCGGCGATCGAAGCAAAGGTTATGAAATCGGGAAACAGTAAAGCGAAGAACAACAAGCGTTCGATCTCACAGAAGATTAGAGAAACTGAACTGGCTGAGTTGCTGTTGTTTCATCCTGGAGCGCCGGCTCGTGCCATGCGTGTCATCGATCGTCCAAAACCACTGGAACCGGTCGTTTTTATCCGAGGTGACGCAGGCAGTCCGGGTGACGCTGTGCCGCGTCGCTTCCTGAAGATTATCGATGCGAACCAGACTCCGTTCCCTGATGACTCCAGCGGAAGACTTCAACTCGCCGAGAAGATCGTCGGTCCAGACAATCCTCTGACTGCTCGTGTGTTTGTGAATCGAGTCTGGGGTTACCTGATGGGTTCGCATATTGTCGACACTCCGTCGGACTTTGGGTTGCAGGGTTCGCCACCAACCCATCCGGAGTTGCTTGACTGGCTGGCTGCAGACTTTGTCGAGCACGACTGGTCGATCAAACATCTCGTTCGAACGATCGTTCTTTCACAGACCTATCAGCAACGCAGCGACTATCGCGAAGACGGGGTGAACACCGATTTGCAGAACAAACTGCTTTGGCGAGGTAATCGGAAGCACCTTTCGATTGAGGCAATCCGCGACAGTCTTTTGAGTGCCTCGCGGCAGCTCGACCCGACTCCGCGAGGTCATGCTGGCAAGCTGTGGACGAACGGCTACACAAAACGCCGAGCCATCTATGGATACATTAATCGATTTAATCTTGATCCGACGCTGCGAGCATTCGACTTTCCGACTCCGGTGCAAAGCCAGCCGAAACGCGGCGAGAGCATCGTCGCTCCGCAGGCTTTGTTTACAATGAATTCGATGTTCGTGATCGACCAGACCGTCGCCATCACCGAGACGTCGGAATTCAGAGAGGCTGGCACGGATGCGGAACGCGTATCGACGCTCTTCAAGTTGATTTTTCAGCGGTCGCCAGCCGGTTTGGAAACCGAACGCGTGTTGAGGTTTGTCGAACTTCAATCACGATTCACAAAGCCAGCTGATAAGAAGCGTCGAGCGTCGACATGGCCGCTCGTTGCTCAGTCGCTCATGATGAGCAACGAATTTCAATACATCGATTAGGAACTAACCTGAAAATAATTCTGCCACTGCGGATACAGAGTTGGCCTTAAGAGTCTTTCTCTGAGGCCGCTGTGTTCTTTGTGGCTAAATAAGAATTTGAATAACAGCGCAAATGAGTTTTCCGATGCAATCACAGCTTTCATCTAATCCGTTATCCGACTGGTCACGACGCGATCTTTTAGAACGAAGCGGGCTCGGGCTGGGCTCGCTTGCTCTTTCGGGTTTGCTGGCTGATGCTCGAAACGTGAGTGCTGCGCCGGCTCGACGTGAGAAATCAGTTTCACCGCTCATCGCTAGCGCTCCGCATCATCCGCCTAAAGCCAGGCGAATTATCCATCTATTCATGAACGGGGGACCTTCGCAGTTCGACACATTTTATCCAAAACCGGAAGTGCAGAAACTGAACGGAAAACCGCTGCCTAAATCGATCAGCGACCAACTGCAGCGGACTCAACGAAACCGAGTCGGCGTTCTATTTGGGTCACCATTCAAGTTTCAGAAGTATGGCGAATGTGGGCAGCCTGTCAGCGAGCTGTTTCCGAAAGTTGCTCAATACGTCGACGATATGTGCATCGTTCGCTCAATGCAGGGCGAAATCGCAAATCACACGCCGGGACTGCTGCTGACAAACTGCGGGCATTCGACTTTGGCGCGTCCGTCGCTGGGATCGTGGATGTTGTATGGACTGGGCAATGAAAGTGACGAACTACCCGGCTTCGTCGTGCTATGCCCAAAGGGACTACCGACCGCTCAGACGACAAACTGGACGAGTGCATTTTTGCCGGGAATCTACCAGGGCACGCACGTTGATATTGAATCTTCCGGGAAAGAACTCATTCCGAATCTGACTCGTAACGATATCCGATCCGGCTCGCAGAAGGCCCAGGTCGCGCTCACGCAGTTTCTTAACCGGCGGCATAAAAATCTGCGACCGGGGGATCAACGACTCGACAGTCGCATTCACTCGATGGAGCTGGCATTCCGGATGCAAACGGCCGGGACCGACGCGTTTGATATTGAAAAAGAACCGCAGCATATTCGCGAGTCGTACGGCGATTCGGTCCAGGGCCGCAACATGCTGATCGCTCGCCGCCTGTCAGAACGCGGCGTGAGGTATGTGCAGGTCTATCATGGCGGCGGCCAGCCGTGGGACAATCACGGTGGACTCGTACCACGGATTACACAACTTTGTAAGGACTCGGACCAACCAATCGCGGCACTGCTTTCCGACTTGAAGCAACGAGGCATGCTCGAAGACACGCTGCTCATCTGGGGCGGCGAGATGGGCCGAACCCCAACAACGCAATCCGGTTCGAAAGACGTCAACAAGATCGGCCGTGATCATCACATCGATGGTTACACTATGTGGATGGCCGGCGGCGGAATTCGACCGGGCATGACGTATGGGTCGACCGATGAGTTCGGGATGAAGGTCGCGGAGAACAAGGTCGAGCTACACGACCTGCACGCGACGATTCTGTACCTGATGGGCTTTGACCATCGTCGACTAACCTATCGTTACTCCGGTCGCGAGTTCCGCCTGACCGACGTCCACGGTCGCATCGTGAACGAGATCCTTGCTTGACATCAGTCCTGCAGCACGTCATCGATCAATTGCCCGAGCGATATCTGTTCGCGTTCAGGAGTGAACTGCGGAGCGAGCCTTTTCACGTGAGCACACAACAGCTCATAAAAATCGGTGTCCGTTTCGAAACGGGTCATCAATGACGTCAATTGTTTCGTCGATCCGACGTCAAAGTAGCCGGGATAGTTTTCTCCGAGTAGACCAATTGAGCCAGGGATTCTTGAAGCCAGAATCGGGACCGCCGCGGCGATCGCTTCCGAGACGACATTTGCTCCGCCTTCCATCTTTGATGAAAGAACCATTAATCGGCTGCGGGCGAGTAGTTGGCGAGCTTTCCAATTGGAAGTCTCCCCGAGCCATCGATAACGATCGTTGCGAGACATTTCGTCGAGCGCCCGCCGTTCCATTGCCGGAGTCAGTGCCGAGCCGATATGCGTGATCCGAATTCTTGAATCGACCGGAAGTTTCCGTGAAGCCAGTGCTGCTCGGAACGGGTCTTTCACCGGTCGCAAATGCCCGGAAACACAGACCTCGAATGCTCGTTTCAATGGCTGAGGTGTAGACTGTGGTCGAACGGCAGATTGCACAACGACGCGAACTTTTGGATGCAGACGAGGCGGGAGTTCGTGGAGCCCGTGGCTCTGCAACAGGATGAGACGGCTCACTTTGTCTAACGCAGCGGTTGCGGATTTATTTCGATGAATGTCTTCGTAAAGATCCGTCCCCGTCAGCAGTAGAATGATCGAAGTCTCAGGCGATGCCTGAATGCTGCGGTTGATTGATGTTGCACTCTTTCGAGCGTGAAACGCGACAAGAACGTCGCACCGCTGGCCAGTGAATTCTTCGGTGATCCGGACGCTGTGCCCGCTGGCTTTCAGGAGTCGCGACCAGCGGTTGGCCGTAACGCGATTTCCCTTGCGGGAGCCTCGCGGAGCCGGGGTGACGATCAGAATTCGAGCCACAGTCGCCGTCTGCCTTCTTTGACAAATCGTCAGAAAAATTTGTGGCTGGTCAATTCCAGCGAGGAATATCCTGTTGTGCTTCTTCGAGCTGACTGGTGAGGAACTCGCGATCTTCATCAGGGCACGAATTCAGCAACGATTTCAAAAGCCTCGCAGCCGTCGCAGAATGCTGAGCCTTAAACGCGATCAATGCCAGGTCGCGTCGCAGTGGATAGCTGGCCGGGCTGAGGGCGACTAATCGGTTTTGAACTTTCCACGCTGACGACCAATCTTCGTTACCGGCGTAGAAAGTTCGCAGGTTGTTCAGCATTCGAATGACGATCGTCCGATCGTCGGCCGGCTCCAGACTGCGTTCGACCTGATCCCGCCTCATTTGCGTTAAGTCGCTCAGCCAGTCGGCCGCTTCGTCTTCGGTCAGCAGTCGACCGTCAGAATATCCATCGAGAAAAATTGGGCCAGTTGCTGTTTCCGCTATCGTCAGAAAGTGCAGTGGCGACGACACGCCAGAGAGGGTCAGGCCAAGCCGATTGGCCAATTCCATATAGAGAAGAGATAGGCTGATCGGGATTCCCTGGCCGGTTTCGATGACGCGATTCAGAAAACTGCCATCGGCGGTGCGGTAGGCCATTTCTGAACCGGTAACTTCGTAATCCATCGAAATTAACCGAGCGAGAACTTCCAACTGCTCCTGCTCAGAATGCATGCCTCTAAAATGCCCGGCCAGTTCCTGTTGACGCTGATCGAACCAGTCCAGCGTTCCAGCGAAGTCGAGTTCCGGGTACGCGTCCCGGGCGATCTCGAGATTGATCATCGTCAGGCTGCAGGGCTTGCGCGCCAGCAGTGCCTGGAAATGCTTGTCCTGTGAAAAATCGACTTCGGAATTCATAAGTTGAACGTCTGGCCTGAGTTTCTGGCAGCTTGCTGGGAAGGATCGTAGCGGGGGCTATTTTTTTTGGGTACCTTGCCCGAACTCTTCGGTCCATCGAAGAATCGCCATTGACACTTCAGATTGCCGAATCACCGTAAGCTGACTTAAAGAGACACTCCAATTGGCTGACAAAGTCGTATTAATCATGGCAGCGGGCAGTGGTATGGGTGCCGCAAATGCGCGGAAACCTGCCAATCTCGATTACAAGGTAGCAATCCTGTCTTCGTCAGGCCGGGGTGAAGAACTCGCTGCGGTATTCTAATGGACTGCTACGGAACGACCGATGAAATCGCCGAAACTGTAGCGTTTCTTCTGACTGACGGAGCGCGATACATTACCGGCCAGAACATACGCGTCGATGGTGGTATCACGCGATCCATTTGAAGGCTTAAAGCAATCTCTGAATTTGTTTTTGACCGGCAGATTGACTGCCGGATTCTGGAGTTGAGTCATGTCTGTTGGTGTGCCGGGTGTTCTGACTGAAATCGACGAAGATCCGTTTGAACTGATCGAAGAAATTGAGCAGCTCAAACGCGACAAGGATGTCAGCATCCTCGCTCACTACTACGTGGATGGCGAGATTCAGGATGTGGCAGATTTTGTCGGCGACAGCTTGAAGCTGGCTCGCGACGCGACAAATGTCACAACGTCGACGATCCTTTTCAGCGGCGTTCACTTCATGGCCGAAACTGCCAAAATGTTGAACCGCGAGAAGCGAGTTCTTCTTCCCGACATGCTGGCAGGATGTTCGCTGGCGGAAAGTTGTCAGCCGGAAGCGTTAAGGAATTTTCAGGATGAGCTGCGGACGGAAGGCCGCGATTTCGAAACGGTCGCCTACATAAACACTTCGGCAGCGGTGAAGTCACTGTGCGACTGGATCGTGACCAGCGGTAACGCTCGCGAGATTGTCGAACGAGTTCCTGAAGGCAAAGAAATCCTCTTTGCCCCGGATCAGCATCTTGGTCGGTACCTTGCGGAAGTCACTGGCCGGGAAATGATTCTATGGCCGGGTTCGTGCATGGTTCACGAAGTTTTCAGTATTCAGGACTTGTTGACCGCAAAGAGGAAAAATGATGGCAGCGCCGTGCTCGCTCACCCGGAATGCCCGCAGAACATTCTTGAACTCAGCGACTTTATCGGCGGTACCGAAGCCATGCGGCGACACGTGATGACCTTGACGGAGCCTCATACGTTTTTGATTGCCACGGAAGCCAACATGATCCATCCGCTGGAGAAATCAGCTCCACAGCACAAGTACATCCCCGTGCCTGGCATCATGACAGATTCCGGCGAAACGTGTGCGTGTAACCGATGCCCGCACATGGCTCGCAACACGCTGCAGGCGGTGCGCAACTGCCTGCGTGATGAGACGCCGGAAATTGAGTGGATGCCGTTCTTCGAAGACGCTCGCGAAGTCGTCACGAAGAGCTTGTTGAATTAAGCTGGTTCCGCACGGGTGGGCACCTCCCGCCGGAACGATCAACCAGAAGGTGGGCGATACCCACCCTGCCGATTCGAACTGCGGAGCGATCACGATGCCGCTTCCGAACTTGCAGCAGGCAAAACGCGAACTCGATGAACGCGGCTTTGTTGTTCTGCCGGGATTTATCGATCCCGCCTGGTTAACCGAACTGCAACAAACGACTGAGGGACAATTCGAGGTCGAAGGCGAGGAAGCCGGTTCGGAGTTCAAGACCGAGATCGGTAGCCGGCGGCTGGCCAATCTCATTAACAAGGGCGAGGCGTTTCAACGTGTTGTCGCCGAATCGCGATTACTGGCCTACGTCGAGCTGGTACTTGGCTCCGAATTCAAACTCAGCAGTCTGAATGCGCGATCGGCGAATCCTCACAACGGGATCAGCCAGCCGTTGCACGCCGACATGGGAGCCATCGCTGACGAGCACGGTTACTGGGTCTGCAATTCCGTGTGGATGCTCGACAATTTTACCGAAGAGAATGGTCCGATTCGGGTTGTGCCAGGCTCGCATCGCTGGAAACAGTTGCCGCAAGAGGTGATGGATGATCCATCAAAGCCGCACGCTGAGGAAGAGATCATCACCGGTCCGGCTGGCACAGTTGTCATCATGAATGCTCATGCCTGGCACGGCGGAACGGCCAATCGCACGGACTCTCCCAGAACGGCATTGCACGCTTTTTACGCTCGTCGTGACAAACCTCAGCAGCAGTACCAGCGCGAGCTGCTGTCCGAATCCGTTCAGATGCATTTGGGCGAGGATCTGCGAAAGATTCTCGCTCTGGACGACTGTTTGAACGACGAAGTCACAAAGAACTGCCAGCAACGCAGCGGGTTTCTGACGTAGACTGCGGTCGTGGACAGCGGCTGAACGCGTCCTGTCGGCTGTTTCGATTATGCAACAAGCCGGCATGGACCGACCGGATGTCAACATCGACAGCAGATGAATCATCGTCTGTTGTTGATTCTGCTGTGCCCGGAATCGTAGTCTGCACGGCTTCATCTCTTTGTTTTCATTTCGGTGTTATCAAACGGTCTTCATTTCTCAACCGCGCAGAGGCTTTCGTGAAAGATCCCAAAGACCAGGATGAAGTTCCATCGGATGATTCCGGCACAACTTCGAATGATGTTTCCAGCTCCAACGAGGCTGATGAATCGCGGGCGGATGATTCTCCGGCTGAGTCTTCTAAGTTGGCGCCAACAGCCGTTGAAGACTTCGGCGAGCCGAACTCTGAAGTTGAGGCAGGCAACCCGGAATCGTCAGATGCTCAGCTTGAAGACACGAGCAACGAAAACGGGGTCGATGAAGACACCGACGACGAAGAAGATGATTTGCCTGAGTGGGAGCCACTGTCTCCAGAGATTGTCGAGGACGAAGCCATTCGCGGCGATTTTATGTTGCGATGGGCGGTCATCCTGCTCGCGTTCCTACTGGGATGTCGGCACATCGCGGATACCGTCACACTGGTTCGGATTCGAACGGGCGAGCATCTTGCGTCGAACGGAGTTCTGCCGCCAGCCACCGACGTTTTTTCCTACACGGCCGCCGAACGCCCCTGGGTTAATCTAGGCTGGCTGTTCGACTTGTTGATTGCCGGCGTGTTTGGAGTCGGTGGTGCCACCGGGCTGACGTTGCTGACTGCCATGGCCGCCAGCGCGACGTGTTACTTTCTGCACGGAATCACTCGCGACAATCTTCCCACCTGGTGGACTTCGGTTTGCGTCGGTATTGCATTACTGATGGTGAATCTGCAGTTCACCATGCTGCCTCAGATCATCACTTTGCTCGGCGTCACGTGGATGCTGCGCGGACTGCACTCGTGGTCTCAGACGGGCAATCAATCGACGCTATGGTGTCTGGCGGGCTCTCTCGCGGTATGGAGCAATCTCGATCCGCGTGCGTTCATCGGCTGGATCGTTCTGCTGGCCTACCTGATCGGAATGGCGATTGGTCAGAAATCCGGTCGAAGTTCGCTACACGAAAATGCATCGCTCAAAGGTCTGGCGATGGCGACCGGAGCCGGATTCGTAGCGCTGATGGTCAATCCATTCGGATGGCATGCGGTCCTTTCTCCGATCCAGCTTTATGGAATCGAAATGCCGGCTCTGGCTCGATACGTCGGGCGCGTCCAACTTCCACACGAACTACAGTTTGTTCCACTGTTTGACCCTGCAGTTTGGAAAAATCTCAACCTGCACACGATTGCCGCACTGACGATTGCCGTCGTGGCCGCAGTGACCAGTGTCATGAATTTTTCGCGTTTGAACATTGGCCTGTTTGCAACCTACGTTACCGTGCTTGGGCTTTCGATCGCGTGTTCACACGAACTCGGAGCACTGGCTCTTGTTTCGTGTGTATTGGCTTCGCTGAATGGTCAGGACTGGTACCGCGCCCACTGTCGCCAGGAATACACTATTGAGACGATCGAAGTGCTGTGGTCAAGAGCGGGACGAGCCATCACGGTGCTCGGTTTTGCGGCCATCGCGTTTCTGGCAATCAGCGGTCGACTAATGGGACCGGACGGTCGTCGCGTCGGGCTTGGATTTTCCCCACTGCTGGCAGCGACAATCGAAGCTGCCAGAGACGAAGTTGAGCAGCTGCCAGAAGGTCACATATTTACCTTCCGCCTTGACCAGGCCGACGTGTTACTCTGGCTTGGCATTCCATCGTTCGTTGACAGCCGCGTCGGAGTCTTCGCGGGCGACGACGACATCTTGAAGACACATAACAAAGCTCGGCATGCGTTGAGACGAGCCGCGGCGAAGCCTGCTTCTGCAGATCCCGCTTCAGGAAGTTCCGTCAAAGAATCTGACACCTGGCTCGGAAAACGAGAACTCTGGCAGGTGCCGTTTGACGAGTACCAGGTCAAACTGGTTACGCCGCGAATGTGGGGAGTGAGTCCGGATTACAACTCGTACTTCGATCTCCTGGCATCACCAGATTGGGATCTTGTCTCACTTGGGGCTTCGACAGCATTCTTTTCTCAAGCGAAACAGGGCCCTGGTGAACAGCTTTCGAACCTCAATCTCGGCTTCTTCAAAAAGCTGGCATTTGAAGACTGCCGTGTGAAGCCGGATATCCAAACTCGAGTTGAATGGCCGCGGCCTGTTTCG
>CALGTK010000134.1 GCA_937904325.1 uncultured Planctomyces sp. | reverse complement strand
ATGCACTTGTCGGCTTCTCCGTCCTGATCGTCGTCCGGTAAGATCAGCAGGGCGTCGCGTCGAGGTTCTGCCGGATTCCAATGTGGGTAGGACGGCCAGACGGAGACCCAGACTCGGCTATCCGTGTCGACGGCCATCTGCACGGGATTGACGAGTCGCGGAAAATCCTGTTCGGTTGCGAACAGATTTACTTCCATGCCTTTGTGGACGGTCATTTTCGAGATGGCAACTTCACCATCCAGGTAGTCTCCCAGCGCCTTCTGAAACTGACTCTGCCTGTTGGCCGGAACGATCACCTGATCTGGCAGGTTGTCATCTTTGACCTGAAGATCTTTGCCTTTAGCCAACGACCAGATTCGCACGTCCCGGTTGGTCGTTTTGATATCGAAGATCTCCATTTCGCGACCCATGACGTCCGCGTTGGAGAATCCGTCCCAGTTCAGCTTCGAGCGACCACCGAAAACGTTGTACTCATCAACGACCCGGTACCGACTGAACCAGTGCAGGTTTTTGTCGAGCACTGCTTCGCGAAGTTTCGCGACATCGGCTGGAGCATCCTTTTTGAATATTTTGTTGACGATGACTTCGGCCAGAGCCTTGTTGCCATGGTCCAGCAAGTGGATGCCGTTCATCGTGAGCGGTTTTTCCGCAGTTGCATAGAGGCTTCTGGTTGGAGTGAAAATGTCGACAAACTGAATACTCTTGTCACTACAAACGTCCTGCATCGCGGCGGTATATTTCTCAAGATTTACATTCTGGATCGACCCGTCAGGCAGGTGCGGGCTCTTTACATTTTCATGAGCGATCGGTGAAAAGACGACAATTCGCGGTGCAGTCTTGCCGTTGTATTTCTGTCCGCGCATTCCATCGAGCATCGCCGCGAGATCATTTTTGAAACCTTCCAGCCCATCGTCGCCATTCAACGCTTCGTTGCGACCAAAGAAGCAGAAAACAACGTCGGCTTTGACTTTTGTCAGCCATTGATCAGCACTGCCGAAATTGTTGGCGCGGTCTCGGCGTTTCACTTCGTCCGCTGAGTAGCCAAGGTTTCGAAACGTCAGGTTATGCTCGGGAAACAAAGCCTGAATGTAAGTTTCGAGCCACCCGTGATGCTGCATCCGATCGGCCAGAGTGTTGCCGATGCAGGCGACATGGTCACCCTTGTTGATCTGCAGCGTTGGCTCTGCGCCCTGGCTGTTCGCCGCAGGGAACACCGACATTTGCAGAACTAAGGCCACAATCGGATTTGCCAATCGACGGATTATCCAGTGTTGTTGCGTCATGAGATTCAGTCTCGCGGAGACGAAGGTGTAAGTTTGGAGTGGGGTGACGAACTTATTTACGTGATCGTCATGGGACCAGTAAACTTCTAGAATGGCGAGCCTTTAAGTGATCCGCAACTGACTGCGACAACGCAGACATACTTGCTTGAGTCCTGACGATATGCGCAGCGTCGATCAATCGGGATGTTGAGCCGCGAGACTGTTTGTGTTTTCTTTTTTCAGGCGATGCGACAATTCAGCGGAGACTTCCGCGACGCGAATGTCAACAAAGTCGACGGCGAAGAAGTGACTTCAAAAAGAAGTTTTTTTTCAAGTTGCCGTCGTGAAGACCATCTTTACAATAAACTTTCAACTCTTAATCTTTAGAGTTGGAAGGCTCGGCAGTCTGTTGCCGAACGGAGTAATCCAACTTCGATAGACGCTCACCTCTTTTTTATCGTTTTACTGGTTTATTCGACCGCCTTTTTTCTATGTGGGTCTTTCTCTCATTACGAGGCTCAGCGATGCAAATCATTTCCCGTCGCGAAAACGAAGCAATCGTCATCGACAATGACATCGTCGTAACGGTGCTCGAATTCGAGGATGACTTCGTAAGACTGGCGATCGAGTCGCCACACCAAGAGCCATCTTATCGTGAGGAAGTGATCCATCTGGAATCTGAGTTCGCCGAGCTCCAGTCAAACTGATTGTTTCGATTGTTGAAGTCTCGCGGCGACTTATTCGTCGGGTAATCAACTGTCAGTTCCAGGTTGAAACCTGGGTTCCGTACAACGAGCATTACGGAGGAACCCATTCCTCCTTCGCTTCCGTTCTGTAGCCGCTGGCGACGGTCCCTGATGAGTCAGTCTGAGCAACTTCCTGAAACGATTCCTCGCCATGTCGCCATCATTATGGACGGCAATGGCCGTTGGGCTCAGCGGCGCGGACTGCCCCGGATCGAAGGTCACCGACGCGGAGTCAAGAGCGTTCGGGCGATGGTCGAGGCTGGTGCCGACCTCGGGCTGGAGCAGCTTACGCTTTACTGCCTGAGCAGCGAAAACTGGAAACGCCCAGAGGCCGAATTACGGCGACTGTTGAATCTTCTTGAGCAGTTTCTGGTCGAAGAACGCTCGACAATTATGCGAGAAGGTCTTCGATTCGCGACGATTGGCCGGCGGGAAGGATTAAGCGATGGTGTTCTGCATGAAATCGACAAGACCGTCCGTATGAGCAGCGAGAATAACGGCATGCGTTTGTGCCTGGCTCTAAATTACGGAGCACGCAGCGAAATCGCGGATGCAGCGGCCGCGATTGCCCGCAAGGTCCATTCGGGCGAACTCAGCCTCGACGAAATCGACGAAACCACGGTCGCCGACAACCTCTACACGGTGGGGATGCCCGATCCGGATCTGCTGATTCGAACGGCGGGCGAATTGCGAATCAGCAATTATCTACTCTGGCAGATCAGCTATGCCGAGCTGTGGGTCACCGAGAAGTTCTGGCCGGATTTTCGACGGTCGGATCTGATCGAAGCTTTTCACGCGTTTGCTTCACGAGACCGACGTTACGGCGGATTGAAAGGCTGATCGAACATGCTCGGCTGGCGAATTGGCATTTCCGTCATTCTGGTTCCGATTCTTATCGGAATCTTTGTGCTTGATCATCGAGCAGGTGAGACGGCGCCGTACCTGTTTGGTCTGTCGTTGTTGCTGGTCTGGCGAGCCTCTTATGAATTCTCAGATTTGCTGAAGACTCGATCGTTCAGTCCGTCGTTCGTCCTGATCGGCAGTTGCTCGACGCTTATCGTTGCTGCCACCTGGCTGCCGCATCTTGTATCGCAGGGGGACGACGTCACTTTGCTGCTAAAGCCAGGCTGCTTTGATCTGCCGATGCTCGTATTCGGTCTGTCGATCCTTGCGGCGTTTCTGCGAGGAGCAATCCGCTATCGTGAACCCGGTACAACAATGGAAACGCTCGGTGCGGACATTCTGGGAATCGCATATCTAGGAATTCTGATCAGCGTTACGACTCAACTGAGGTGGGTAGCCGGCGTGCAGGCAGGGTATCTGGTTCTGGCCTCGCTGGTCATCGGCGCCAAGTGCGGAGACATCGGCGGCTACACTCTTGGGCGTCTCTTTGGAAAAAAGAAACTGGTTCCAACGCTGAGTCCTGGCAAAACCTGGATGGGCGCTTTCGGAGCGTTGCTTGGATCGAGCATTGCTGTCACTGCATGGCTGCATTTCGCACCTGGATACTTCTTCGACAACGGCACACCCTGCAACATTGTCTGGTCATTGATCTACGGAGCGATCATTGGCGTGGTCGGTCTTGTTGGTGATCTTGCCGAATCCTTGATCAAGCGAGACGTCGGTAAGAAGGACTCCGCGGTTCTGATGCCCGGCTTCGGCGGATTGCTCGACCTTCTTGACAGTGTCCTCTATTCCGGACCCGTCGCCCTGTTGCTATGGAAAGTGCTTCCGTTGGCGACGTGGCTTTAGTGCTGAAAACTGGCAAACGATCAGTCCCAACGGCTTCACAACTCAGTTAAATAAGGAGTGGCGTGATGAGGTCACTAATTCTTCTATCGGTTGCTGGAGCGGTCGTCGCAGCGGCTTCGAGTGGAGAATGCGATGAGCATTTTCGATCGAGTCAGCAAACGGCGATTGCCGATGTCGAAGCACGCAGCGACGAGTTGAAGGCAGTCAATCAGGCGATTTGGAATTTTGCCGAGGTCGGTCTGGAAGAGCATCAGTCGGCGAGTTTGCTGGTTTCAAAATTGAAGCAGAATGGTTTTGAGGTTGAGCACGGCGTGTCTGACATGCCGACGGCGTTCGTGGCGAGCTACGGTTCCGGTAAACCGATCATCGGAATTCTCGCCGAGTACGACGCGCTTCCCGGTATGTCCCAGAAAGTTCAGCCTGAGCGGCTGCCACTCCAGGAAGGAGCCGCTGGTCACGCTTGCGGGCATAGCGGACTCGGTACGGGAGCACTCGGAGCGGCGCTCGCCGTGAAGGCTTCAATGGAGAAGCACAACCTGAAGGGAACGCTCCGACTCTACGGAACGCCCGCTGAAGAAACGGTCATTGGCAAGGTCTACATGCTGCTCGACGGGCAGTTTGATGATCTCGATGTCTGCCTGCACTGGCATCCTTCGACCAGGACCAACGTCTGGGCAGGAAGTTCGAAGGCTCTTATTTCTGCGAAGTTTACCTTCGACGGAATTTCTGCACACGCAGCGGGAAGTCCTGAAAATGGCCGTAGCGCACTTGATGCCGTTGAGCTAATGAACGTCGGCGTCAACTTCATGCGAGAGCACACGAAAGAAGACGCTCGACTTCACTACGTGATCACGAATGGCGGCGGTGCGCCGAACGTTGTGCCTCCAAAGGCAACCGTCTGGTACTTCGTACGAGCCGACAAGCACGAAGACGTCGAGTATTACTTCAAGTGGGTACGAGACATCGCGGAAGGTGCCGAGAAGATGACTCGGACAAAGCTGAGCGTTCAGATTGACACCGATTGTCACGAGCTGATTCAAAACACGCCGCTATCCGAACTCTTGTTCGAAAATCTGACTCGGATCGGCCCTCCGAAATTCACAGATGACGAGCGTGTGTTTGCGCGGCGAATTCAACAACCACTTGTGGAAGAGTTCGGTACGACATTCCCGCAAGCGATCTCCAGTGAAATCAAATCGCTCGAAGAATCAAACACACCAAGCAAAGGTTCGACCGACGTTGGAGACATTTCATGGTACGTTCCGACTGGTGGGATTCGCACAACCTGTATGGCAGCCGAAAGCCCGGGCCACAGTTGGCAGAACGTCGCCTGTATCGGATCAACGATTGGCGAGAAGGGTATCGACTACGCGGCGAAAGTGTTGGCGATTAGCGCGATCGACCTGTTCGAGAATCCTGAACTGGTGCAAGCCGCCAGGGCTGACTGGAAGCAACGGATGTCAGATCGTAAGTATACATCGCTGATACCGAAGGGGCAGAAGCCTCCGGTGAAAATTCGATGATCTGCGTGATGTGAATTCGATGCGTCTTCGTTGTCCATCAGCTGATTTCGGTATACCGCTATAACTCGACGGACTGTCCCGTTTTGAGGACTACGGGGTCTGTCGAAGTTTCGTTGCGGACGCTTTCGGCCCAGGCGGCGACGTCCTGATCGATCAGTGGCCAGGTTCCGAAGTGGTCAGGGATGACTCGCTTTGGTTCAATCAGTTTGACCGCTCGCAAAGCGTCTTCGGGGCCCATTGTGAAGTTGTCGCCGATTGGGAGGATCGCGATATCGATGCCTTCTTCGCCGATCAGCTTCATGTCGTAGAACAGGCCAGTGTCACAGGCGTGATAGATTGTGCCGTCGTCTGTCTTGAGAATGATGCCGCAGGGATTTCCACCGTTTGAACCATCGGGCAAGGACGAGCCGTGATGAGCGATCGTCAGCTTAACGGTTCCGAAGTCATGCTTGTGTGAACCGCCGATGTGCTGAGGATGCACGTTCTCGACACCCTGCTTAGTCAGCCATTCCGTAATTTCGTAGTTCGCAACGACCAGGCACCCCGAGCGTTTTGCGATTTCGACAGCATCGCCGACGTGATCACCGTGTCCATGTGAAATGATCATCGCGTCAGGCGAAACGGCCTCGGCGGTTGTCGTTGCTGCCGGGTTGCCCGTGAAAAACGGGTCTATAATGACGGTCTTTCCTCCGGTCTCGATGGAAAATGTTCCGTGTCCCAGCCAGATAATTCTTGTGCTCATTGTATTACTCGTGTTTGCTGAAAAGTGACGCCGCCATTAACTGTGGCACGATAATCTGCCGGACTGCGGTTTGACTTGCGAGCGTGAAACATCACTCTGGGACTATCGCGACGGCCCGGCACCAGGCAGCGCTCGCCGCTTTGATTTTGATCGGCAGGCACGAGACCATGAAACCGTGCGGCCGAGGAATCTGATCAAGGTTTGCCAGCTTTTCAATCTGGCAGTATTCGCTGGTCAATCCGGCAAAGTGAGCCGGCCAGATGTGACGACCGTCGCCCGTTCGTTTGAAGTCTCCGACCATATCCGCGAATGGCCGATCGAGAGTGTAAGCATCGATGCCGATTACCTTGATCCCTTGCTCGATCAGCCACAGCACTCCGTCACGACCAAGCCCAGGCTGACGGAAGTATTCCTTTGAGTGAATTCGTTTGTCGGCTCCCGTCTGTAGCAGAATGATGTCGCCAGGTTTGAGCGAATATTCGATTCGGTCAAGTATTCCTCGCAGATCGTCGACGGTGATTTCCGCTCCTGGTTCAATATGGCGAACATCCATCACGACCCCGGGCGCGAAACACCACTCCAGAGGCACTTTGTCGATTGTTTTTGCCGGTTGCCCGGCAGATGTCCGGCCGTAGTGGTACGGAGCATCCACATGCGTCCCGGTGTGAGTGATCATGCGGACTTCTTCGATCGCCCAGCCCTCGCCGTTCGACCAGACGAGATCGTCCGGAGTCACTCCGAAGAACTGCTCCATCTGAGCCCGACCTTCAGCTTGGTGTTCGACATAGTGGATTGTTCCAGGCAGCGGTTCGCTCACCGCTTCGTTTTCCAAAGGGACGCTCAAATCGATCAGTCGCGTATTCGGAAACATGCTCTCACCTCTTGCGAACGTAGCGGAGATTACCAGTGAAATTTCGATTTTGATCGCGGATCCCAAGGCAGTCTCGTTCCGTGTTGTCATCTTGCGGCAGCGTAGCGAGACGGCTTGTTCAGTAAAATACAACGATTGTGGAGGCTTCTGGTGAAATTGTCGTATCAAATATCAGGCGTGTTGCTCGTTCTTCTGGCTCTGTCTAAAGCTTCGGTCAATGCTGGCGACTGGCCTCGTTTTAGAGGTCCCAACGGCGACGGAATCAGCACCGACGGGCCGATTCCCGCAAAGTGGGATGCGGCAAAGAATCTCAAATGGAAGGTTGACCTGCCCGGAAAAGGGTCGTCGTCACCGATTGTCGTGGGTGAACGAGTCTTCGTGACGTGTTACTCAGGCTACGGCGAAGCTTCCGGTGGCGACGATGCCAGGCTGACTCGACATCTGGTTTGCGTTGACAAACCGTCCGGCGGGATTCTGTGGACACAGGGGGTTAAGAACAACGCCAGCGAGGATCGCTATCAGGGGTTCATTACTGAGCACGGCTATGCCAGCGGGACGCCGGTGACCGACGGTGAAAATGTCTACGCCTTCTTCGGCAAGTCAGGCGTTTCCGCCTACGACGTTCACGGCAATAACCTCTGGACCGTCAATGTCGGCACAGGTTCGAGCAATCGACGTTGGGGTTCCGCCGCCAGTCTGATCCTTCACGGTGACGCGGTCATCGTGAATGCGTCAGAAGAAGCCCGCTCGGTCATTTCGCTCGACAAGAAGACCGGCAAAGAAAACTGGAAGACGGAAGCCGACCTGCTCGAACTCGCCTACGGAACGCCCCGGCTTATCAAAAGCGGCGATCGTGAATTGCTCGTCCTCGCAGTCCCACAGGAAGTCTGGGCTTTGAATCCTGCGAATGGAAAACTCGCCTGGTATTGCGAGACACAGTTGCCTGGCAACGTCTCGCCGAGCGTCAACTTTGCCGACGGGATGATCTACGTTACGGGCGGCTATCCGGGGACCGGAAGTGTGGCTTTCAAAGCTGAAGGAAAAGGCGACATCACATCGAATATCGCCTGGAAAAAGCGGGACGCGTCGTATGTGGCATCACCTGTTCTGCACGAAGGACACCTCTACTGGATCAATGACAAAGGCATCGCATTTTGCATGAACGCCGAAACCGGCGAGACCGTCTACAAAGAACGGCTTGTCGGAGGTGGCGGGCGACCCGTTTATGCTTCGCCAGTTTTGTGCGACGATAAGCTGTTTGTCCCCAGCCGCAGGGAAGGCGTCTTCGTCCTTGATGCCAGCCCAGAGTTCAAACTGCTGGCGCAGAACAAATTCAAAGGCGACGACAGCGACTTCAACGGAACGCCTGCGATCAGCGGTAAGCAGATGTTCCTGCGGTCTGACAAGGCTCTGTACTGCATCGAGTAGAGAAGCTGTCAGAAGTTACGGATTTGGTCATCCCACGCAGGCAGGGACCCGGTTTCACAATCAGATCCTGGAGAATGGTTGCCCGTCTGCGCGGGGATGACCGGGTGAGATTTTCCACGTCCAGTCATTTGGCGGCGGCGAGGGCATTGTCGACCAGCTCGCAAATCAGGTGAAGCACGACCAGATGCATCTCCTGGATCCTCGGCGTACTGGGATCGGGGATCGTGATGACCAGGTTGCAGATATCAAGTTCGGAGCTTGAATCAGCACCGACCAGAGCAATGGTTACCAGGCCGCATTCCCGGGCAGCGGCAAGAGCCTTCAGTACGTTCGGCGAACGTCCGCTTGTCGAGATAGCCAACAGTACATCGCCGGGTTTTCCAATTCCCTTTACCTGCCGAGCGAACACTTCGTCGTAGCCGTAGTCATTTCCGACGGCAGTCAAAACTGAGGTGTCGACTGTCAGGGCGATCCCAGCCAGGGGATCACGCTCCGTGAGAAACCGTCCAACCAGCTCGGCAATGAAATGTTGAGCCTCGGCGGCGCTGCCACCATTTCCGCAGGCCAGTACCTTGTTGCCTGACTTGATTGCGAGGTGAACCAGTTCCGCAGCGCTGGTGATTGACCTGGCTGTCTCTTTGCGCATTCGTTCGGCGAGTGTCTGAAACTCGAGCAGGGTCTGCGAGACCAGATCGTTTTCTTCATGAGCGGCATCAACTTCGGATGGCATTCTGAAATCCTCCGAAGGAGAAATGAACAACAAGTCAGAAATGTCACTGTGGATTGTGTTTGAAACCGATTTTCGTTTTCACTGACACGCGACTCTGTCGCGTTAGCCTAACTGAGGCTTTTCACCCAGAGAGTCGGAGCACTGCGACCAGAGAGTCGGAGCACTGCGAGTAGAGAGGCAGAGCACTGCGAGTAGAGAGGCAGAGCACTGCGAGTAGAGAGGCAGAGCACTGCGAGTAGTTTCCTGGCACAAGCTATTTCGCAGGAGCTTCGGCGGGCAGCTTGAGATTTTTCAGCTTGCCGTCGAGTGTCACCTCGAAGACGGCGTTGGCTCGCGGGTCGGTCACCAGCAGAACGTCGCCAGCGATCGAAATGCCAACCGGATTGACGAATGGCTCGCCACTGATCAGTTTTGCTGGCTTGTTGTCTGTGCCGACTTGCCACACACATTTTCCGTAGCCGTCGGTAATGAACTTTGTGCCGTCCTTGCTGATGGTGACGTTGTGGGGGAAGTCGAACGGTCGCCCGGCGACGAGTACTGACACTTCGCCCTTCATCGTGACTTTCAGAAGTTGATCCTTCGTCGTAGAAACAACAATGAGATTTCCTTCGCTGTCGAAAGCCAGTCCGCGAGGTGCGGAGACGACGGCCAACTCGAGAGGCTCGCCGCCTTCGTGAGGAATCTTAAAGATGCGGTGAAGTTCAAGGTCGGCGACGAAGATTGTTCCCTCGGCATCAACGGCCATCGCCATTGGCATACCGATACCCACTCCGTCTCCGGCCAGCTTTGTTGGCTTTCCGTCATCACTGAATCGATATATCTGCCGAGTCGATGTGTCTCCGACCAGAACTTTGCCATTTTTGTCAAAGGCGATACACCTGGCGGCGTTGAGCGGTGTGCGGAACTTCTTCGACGCTTTGAAGAAGTGATGGAGTTTTCCGTCGCTGCCCTGCCAGACTCCCGGCAGCCGCAAATCAACTACGGAGACCTTTCCATCGTCAGAGCGGATCGCTCCGAGCGGATAGTTCATTCCGTCTGCGGCTGCAGGCAAAGCTGGCAAACAAACGGCGGTAACAACGATCATCGTCGAACAACGAAAAGCAAACATATCAACCTCAGAACAAACACATCGCAAAAAAGATGATCACAGATCGCAGGCAGTTAGAAAATGCAACAGGTAGGCCGGATGAAGCGAAGCGCCGCTCCGGCTACGCCAGATTCATAACGGATATCGATTGGTGCCGGAACATTGTCGCTGCGTTCCTCGGTCCGGCCTGCGATTTTTCAACGGACTGACAACGCCCCCGTGAGTTATCACCACCTCGTCGAACATACAGTCTGACTTACAGTCCCTTGGATCGGCAAGCCATTTGACGTTGCTGTATTCGACATTTCACAGCGTCACTCCCGCGAAGGCGGGAAAACAGCAACGTACGCGTAGAAATCGGGACGCCCGTCAAAGCAAATGGGCGGTATGCCCGAAGGCCCTCAGCGGGCATTCATCGTCAGGCAAAGTACGCTCCGGTGGGATCAACTGCCTCTGCGGCAAGACTGGCTACTGCGGTTGTGATCATTCGGGTGATTTCGCTGGCATTCTCAATCGCTCCTTGAGCCACGGAATCGCGTGATGCCCCTTAAAGTAATGTTCTGCCGGGTTGGTGTTAGACCGACGGTAGTAGTCGGCGATGTGGAGTCCGTTCTTGACGGGTTCCAAATCGTGGGGCCGTTTGGAAATGTGATCAAAGCTCGGCATGTACCGGACATGAAAATTCCCCGGTGCTCCACTGAGAGCAAACGCCCTTTTGACGTCATCCAATGAATGTTTGACACCGCCTTCTGTCGCCAGAACAGCGCGAGGTGCGATGGCAGTCACCAAGTCAGGAAGATCGAACCACTGCCACAGTGTCGGCAACAGTGTGCCACATTCCGCCGGTATAGAACACCCGCTTCCCGTCCAAGCTCGGCGTCATACTAAAGTCTTGCCCCCGTTTTCCATGAACAAAATCATTGAGGATCACAGCCGAGACACCTTCATCCTGAACTGCCAGGGTTATGGCGGGCTCTGTGCCCAGGGAATGCCCGCAGAGAGCGATTCGATTGGCATCGATGTAGTCGAGTGTCTTGACCCATTGCAGAGCCTGGTATTTTTCAAAGGTGGACAGTCCCACAAAACTCCACCCCATGTAGAGCAGGTCCCGGCTAAGTTTATCCCGCGTTCCTCCACCCAGTATCTTGCAGGCCTGTCGCAGCGATAATTCGCCACTGCCAGGATGATCCATGGCAATGGCGATCATGCCGGCCTTTGCAAACTGAAAGGCAATTCGGTTCTTCTCAGCGTGGGCTGCGACCTTGAGCTGAGGGTGTGCTGCAAGGTTCATTGGCCAGGTATTCCCTGGTTCCGCTTGAGCCTGGAAAACAGAACACTGCCGGCCTGGGTGATTCGCTGGATGTCCCTTCGGGGATCAACATCAGAATCGGAACGACGCTGGCGGGAGCCGGGTAAATCTCCCACTTCTCAAGCGTGTAACCTTCTCTGGGTTTCGACCAAAGCTTCTTTGGATCGGGTTGTGGAGGAGATTCCGGAAAGGCCATCAAATCCTGTAGCTTTACCCGAACGTTCAATCGTCATTCAGCAAATGTTGCCTCAGTCAGCGAATCTGGCAGACTTAACCTGGGAGTCGTCGCTTCAATGTACTGATGGGCAAATCCGAGTGAACTTTGAAACCGCCCGTCTGCCCGATTGCTTCTATAATTCTTTACCGGAATGAGTTTGGGTTCAGCTCCTGGTATGGTCGTCACCTGTGCTATGGGCAGAACAAGATTTAACCAGGACAGTCCTGATCGCTTCAAATAGTTTCATCTATTTGGCGACTGAGGCTCTTGCGGCTGGCCTGTCATTAGCATTGCAAGAATCTCCAATTTGGCTGTAAACGGCTACGAGTTGCCAATTTCGTGCATGAAAAGGACAGACACACACATTCGCAAACTCGATATCTCCGCTTAACATTGAACCAGAAAACAACCCGAAAGCAAGATTCGCTGCCGGGATGTTGGACTGTTTTCAGCATGCGATTTGGACGATTGGATCAAATTCCCTCGTCGCTGAAGACAACCGCTTTCAGATATTCGCGGTTCAGACGGGCGATGTTGTCGACGGAAATTCCGGCCGGACAGGCGGCTTCGCACTCGCTGGTGTTGGTGCAGGAGCCGAAGCCTTCTTCGTCCATCCGGGCGACCATGTTGAGGACTCGACGTGCTCGTTCTGGCTTGCCCTGAGGAAGCAGTGACATTTGTGAGACCTTGGCGCTGGTAAACAGCATGGCCGAGGCATTTTTGCAGGCGGCGACGCAGGCTCCACAGCCGATGCACGCCGCGGCGTCCATGGCCTTTTCCTGATCCTGCTTCGGGACGGGCAGGCAGTTGGCGTCCGGAGCGTTGCCGGCGTTCACGGAGACGAAGCCGCCGGCAGAAATGACTCGGTCGAAGGATGTTCGGTCGACGACGAGGTCGCGGATGACGGGGAACGCCTTCGCTCGCCACGGTTCGATCGTGATCGTGTCTCCGTCGCGGAAACGCCGCATGTGGAGCTGGCAGGTGGTTGTTTCGTTGTCTGGACCGTGCGCCTGACCGTTGATCATCAGGCTGCACATGCCACAGATGCCTTCGCGGCAGTCGTGGTCGAAGGCGACTGGTTCTTCGCCGAGCTTGATTAGCTGCTCGTTGAGGACGTCCAGCATTTCGAGAAACGACATGTGCTCAGAGACGTTGTTCAGTTGGTAAAACCGAAACTCGCCTTTGTCTTCTGAGCCGGCCTGTCGCCAGACTCTCAGCGTCAGATTCATTCCCTGACCGCTCATTATTTGTAGCTCCTGGTGCTGAGGGCCACTTCGTTGAATTCCATAGGCTCTTTGTGGAGCATCGGTTGCTCACCGACTCCCTGGAACTCCCACGCCGCGGCGTAGCAGAACTTTTCGTCGTCTCGTCTGGCTTCGTTATCTTCGGTCTGATGCTCTTCCCGGAAATGCCCACCGCAGGACTCTTCACGATGCCAGGCATCCGTGGCGAACAGTTCGGCGAATTCAAGGAAGTCCGCCAGTCGTCCGGCATGTTCGAGGTTCTGGTTGAACGAGTCTCCAGAGCCGAGCACTTTGACTTCGTTCCAGAAGACGTCGCGGAGAGCTCGAATTTCTTCCGCAGCCTGTTTCAAGCCTGCGGCCGTTCGAGCCATCCCGCACTTGTCCCACATGATCTGACCGAGCTGCCGGTGGATGCTGTCAGGAGACTTGGTTCCGTTCACGGCGAGAATCGAATTCACTCGCGAAGTAGCACTTTCCAGAGCTTCCTGAACGACCGGGTGATCATTGCCCAGCGGCTTGAGGCTCGAGCCGTGCTTCCCGATGTGGTCGCCGACGGTGTAAGGCAGGACGAAGTAGCCATCGGCGAGACCCTGCATGAGAGCACTTGCTCCCAGCCGGTTGGCACCGTGATCAGAGAAGTTGGCTTCGCCCAGAACGAACAGGCCAGGGACGGAGCTTTCGAGGTTATAGTCGACCCACAACCCGCCCATCGTGTAATGCACGGCCGGATAGATTCGCATCGGAACCTGGTAAGGGTTCTCAGCGGTGATCTTTTCGTACATGTGGAACAGGTTACCGTATTTTGAACGGATGGCGTCTTCGCCGTCCCGCTCAATGGCGTGCTTGAAGTCCAGGTAGACAGCCTGTTTTGTCTCACCGACCCCGAAGCCTGCGTCGCAGCGTTCTTTAGCAGCTCGCGAGGCAACGTCGCGAGGGACCATGTTTCCAAATGCCGGGTAACGACGTTCGAGGTAATAGTCGCGGTCGTCTTCCGGAATTTCGTTTGGAGCACGAGTGTCGTCGGCACTTTTCGGAACCCAGACTCGCCCGTCGTTACGAAGGCTTTCGCTCATCAGTGTCAGCTTGGACTGGTAATCGCCGCTGACCGGAATGCATGTCGGGTGAATCTGTGTGTAGCAGGGGTTGGCGAAGTAGGCACCTCGACGGTGGCATCGCCAGGCGGCGGTGACGTTGCAGCCTTTGGCGTTGGTCGAGAGGTAAAAGACGTTGCCATAGCCGCCCGTCGCGAGCACAACAGCGTGCCCGGTGTGAGCCTCCATTTCGCCCGTCTTCAGATTTCGACAGACGATCCCGCGAGTGACGCCTTCGTCGACGATAAGGTCCATCATCTCGCGACGCGGCATCAAAGTGACCTTGCCGGCGCTGACCTGCCTCATCAACGACGAGTACGCACCCAGCAGCAACTGCTGACCAGTCTGACCTCGAGCGTAGAATGTTCGTGAAACCTGAGCACCGCCGAAGGTTCGGTTCGCCAGAGTTCCGCCGTACTCACGAGCAAACGGGACTCCTTGAGCAACACACTGGTCGATGATGTTTCCGCTGACGGAAGCAAGGCGGTAAACGTTGGATTCGCGAGCCCGATAGTCACCGCCTTTGACAGTATCGTAGAAGAGTCGCCAGATACTGTCTCCATCGTTCGGGTAGTTCTTGGCCGCGTTGATGCCGCCCTGGGCCGCGATACTGTGCGCTCGCCGCGGCGAATCCTGAAAGCAGAACGCTTTGACGTTATAGCCCATTTCGGCCAGCGAGGCGGCCGCGGATGCTCCTGCGAGCCCCGTGCCTACAACGATGACTTCGTACTTCCGCTTGTTATTCGGGCTGACAAGCTTCAGTTCGTTCTTGCGGTTGTCCCACTTGTCAGCGATCGGCCCGTCCGGGACACGACCATCGAGGGGAGAGTCTGCAACCTTGAACATTCCGGAAACTCCTTCGTCGACATCGACAGGAGGGTGATTCATGTGTGCCCGTGAGGACTTAATGTGCGACCGTTGTTGGCCCGTCTACTGACTCTGTGCCCAGAAGACGAGGCTTGCGTTACCGATGGCCAGAGCCAGAGCGAAAGCCAGTCCACTCCACTTAATGACTGCGTTGTATTTGGGATGGTTGAGGCCGAGACTCTGAAAAGCACTCGAAATACCGTGCGAGAGATGAGCAAAGAGAAACGCGAATCCCACCAGGTAGCCAATGATCGAAATCGGATCATTCAGCAGCGAGACTGCTTTGTCGAACGGTGCCAGACCTTCGTAGTGCGAGGTGTCTCGGAATTCGAGCGTGAAGTCGGCCAGATGCAGAATCATGTATGCCAGTAGTCCCAACCCGGTCGCCAGCATCCATGATTCCGGACGAACTTTGCTGATCAGGTCCTGGCGTTTCGACTGATTCTCGGCATAACCGCGGCCACGAGCAATTCTGTTCTCAGCAGACAGTTTGAACGCCAGGTACAGATGCGTGAAGAAGATCAGTGCGAGGCCAGTTTCGGCAACATGCAGCAGATCCTCGTTGTCATGCAGTTTGTGTGCGTAGGCGTTGTAGGCCTCGGCGCCAGCGAACAGCAGCAGATTTCCAGCTAGATGCACGACAAGAAACCCGCATAAAAGCAGGCCAGTTATCGCCATCAAAAACTTCTTCCCAACGGAAGAAGACAGGGCGCAGCGCAACCAGTTCAAGGTCGGCTCCTTCACGCTATCACACATCACAGGTGCCAGTCACACGCCAGGAGAGCACCCCGACGAGAATTCCGATCGGGATTATAGGAGTGTCCGCCGGTTCTTCAATGTAGGGAGTATTGCCGCGTTCGCCAGTTCTGATTTCGTCGACACAGCCACCCGCCAGAATCACTGCTCGGTCGAACTATCCTTACCGAGATCGTCGATCAGCTTCTTCACGTGAGCATCCCAGTTTGCCGGCAGATTCCGATCAACCGGCTTCTTTTGTTGGATTGTCCCCGATTTTTCCTCAGAAACATTCACCTCGCCAAAGACGCCCAGCCAGAACTCCGTGTCCGATTGAGACGGTGTAGCACTCTCGGGCTTCTCTTTGGATTCGGGTGGTAAATCAGAATCCTGCGAACTACCCGGCACGACACTTTCTCGATCTCGCAATATTCTCGCAAAATCTTCGCTTTCAACGGCAATGCCTTTGCGACGTTTGATCGCCTTCTGCAGACGGCGATCTCCCGACACTATTTCCAACTGCTTCGGAGCCGAATGCTCCAGAATCAATTCCTCGATAAGAGTGTCCGCGTCGCTGCCGGCCTTGTTGAAGAGAATCGTCATCTCTTCCAGTTTCTGCTCACGCACTCCCTCGAACGGAATCGTCCGAGCGTCAAACACAATGGTCGTCCGGCGGCGTTCTTCGAGATCAAGTCGGTTGATCAAAAAGCGAAGCAGACGATTGCGGCTTCGTTCGAGTCCGCCCTGACCGTAACGCTCGCGCGCATACCCGACTGAATGCATCAGGTTATAACCGTCGATAATGCGAAATCGCTGAGCCATGAATCCAGTATGATGCCTGGGCGTTAGCATCTGCAAAGCCACCAGGCGACGATGTATCGCAATTCGCGATTGAACACTCAGCCTCCATTCACAAAGAAGTCGGACCCCGGCAGATGCTCCATCATATTTCGAATCGCGTTGATCGATTCGTGAACTGGTTCACGTGGCCGGTTGCCATCGCGTCGCTTGTGCTGCTTGTTCCGTCTCTGCTGGGATGCGTAGATCTGATCGTCGCCTGTGCTCGTACCCCGGAAACGATCCTGGCTTTCATCGGCGGAGCAGGCCTTTACTTACTTGTCTGGTTGTGGACGATCCGTCGCTGGCGAGCCACTTTTCTTTCAACCTGCGAGCACGAGTTCACCCACGCTCTGTTCGCCATTTTGACGCTGCACCGTGTGACCGATTTTAAGGCAACCTGGAAAAGTGGAGGGCATGTCCGCATCGAGGGGCAGGGTAACTGGCTGATCACCATCGCACCGTATTTCTTCCCGACGGTCTGCTTTGTCCTGATTCCAGTCTTTCGACTGCTGACCGTCGTTCCGACCAACGTCGCCGACGCCATCGTCGGAGGAGCCTTTGTTTACCATATCACGTCAACCATGAGAGAAACTCACGGCGGGCAGACGGACATCCAACAGGTCGGATACCTCTTCAGCGTGATGTTCCTACCCACGGCCGTCCTTGCCAGTCACGGAGTTGTTCTGGCTTTTGCCTGGGGAGGCTTCGAAGGCATCCACATATTCGGCTCGACAATCAGCCTTCACCTGCAAAGGATGGTCAGCTTCGTCGGACTTTCATGCTGAGTGCAAATACGTGCCGGAACCTCCGGGAGTCACCTCAGGTTGTGCCTGCCCCCTTAACCGCGACCAGTTCCAGGGTTGCACACTCACCGCTGTCGCGACGCATCCATCGGCTCACTCGAAGCCCGCCCGCCGCGCAAGGAACTTCGCTGCGGATCGAACTGCCACTGCCGCATCTGCTGAGCGACCGACCTCAGCACGTCCTGAGCGATGTCGGCCGCGTCGGCATCCTGCAGACCATTCTGCCGAGCGAAACCGTACACCCGCGGCGCGTACAGCCCGACAAACTGCTCCCACGCCAGCCAGACCCGCAGGCTGATACCTTGTTGTCGGTGATTCACTCATCCAGCGAGCACCGAACAGACCAGTACAGTTCAACGAGCAGATCCTTTTCACGCGAATTTCAGCAGCAGGATGTTTTTTTTTGAACGCAGAGGCGAAAAACGCAGAGTACACGGAGATTCCTTATGATTCTCGACGCGGCCTGTGTGATCTCTGCGTTCCCGTTCAGAAGATATTAACGACGGATTACATCGATAAGTGCGGATGGCTTTCTGGAGCATCCTCCGCCATCTGGACTAATCCGAGTTATCCGCGGTCGGTCAGCAAGATCAAACCAGAGACCTCTGATGGGTTGCTCGGTCGTGCCGTGCCGTTACTCTAAACTGATCATCAAAGACGGCTTTGACGGCACCAGTGAGAAACAGTTATGCGCGACTTTGAATACGAAGCCCCCACCACCCTCAGCACGGCGATCGAGCTTCTTGCTCAGCAGGACGGATCCGCGAAACCGCTGGCTGGAGGAACGGACCTCATCGACCACGTTCGAACCGGTCGACTCGAACCGGATCTGCTGATCGACGTCAAGAAGATAAACGAGCTCAACGTGCTTGAGCTCAACGGAGACGGACTTCGCCTCGGAGCAGCCGTGCCGTGTTACAAAATCTACGGCACGCCTGAAATTTCGCAGCAGTATGCCGCTTTGACGGACAGTTGTCGCATTATCGGCGGCATTCAGATTCAAAGCCGAGCGAGCGTTGGTGGAAACCTGTGCAACTCCGGCCCGGCTGCTGATTCAATTCCGAGCCTCATCGTGCTGGGCGGCGTCTGTGTCATCGCGGGGCCGAACGGAACTCGCGAAGTCGCTGCCGAAGACTTTTGCACGGCACCGGGCAAGAACGTCCTGGAAGCTGGTGAATTGCTCGTCGAGATCAAGTTCCCGGCACGAGCGGCCAACAGCGGATCCCACTATCGCCGCTTCATCCCGCGAAACGAAATGGACATCGCCGTTGTCAGCGTGGGTGCGTCGGTCGAGCTGGACGAAAACCAGCAGAACTTCGGCTCGGCCAGAATTGCTCTGGGAGCTGTCGCGGCGACACCATTGTTCGCTCAGGCAGCCAGCGACGCACTGGCGGGGCAGCCAGTCAACGCGGAATCAATCGCAAATGCGGCTGCCGCTGCAAAGGAAATCGCCACACCGATTACAGACATGCGAGGCACGGCGGAATACCGAACACACTTGATCGGCGTTCTCATCGAACGAGTGATCAACGCGGCGGTGTCTCAGGCTCGCGGCGAAGCCATCTGCTACAAGCCCGGACATTAATTTTCCGTAGGTCAGGCTCTGCCTGACGAAGTAGTTTATTGCAGTGTTTTCTCTTGTTCAAAACGCAAACTTAAAAACATAAACGTCAATTTTGTCAGGCACAGCCTGACCTACAGACAGGCGGACTCATCATGGCGAAAAAGCGAGTCGTCACCACGACGATCAACGGGGACACACACGATTTCCTCTGCAAGCCTCAACAGACGCTGTTGGAAGCGCTGCGCGACGTGCTCGGCCTGACCGGCACGAAGGAGGGTTGTTCCAACGGCAACTGTGGAGCGTGTACTGTGCAGATGGATGGTCGCCCGGTCGACAGTTGCCTGGTCCTGGCCGTCGAAGTCGAGGGCGCCGAGCTGAAGACCATCGAAGGTGTCGCCTGCGGAAATCATCTCGACGAAGTGCAAGGCGCTTTCCTGGAAGGCGCGGCTCTGCAGTGTGGCATCTGCACACCGGGTTTCATCATGCAGACAGAATCTTTGCTCGAAGAAAACCCGACGCCCAGCGAAGAAGAAATCCGCTTCTACCTCTCCGGCAACCTTTGCCGTTGCACTGGCTACGACAAGATCGTCAAAGCCGTACAGGACGCCGCCGAACAACGGCAGACCGCTAACGCCTGAGTTCAGGTTCTCAGGTTCTCAGGTTCTCAAGTTTTCAAGACACAACACATCCCGGGCAAACCCCAGGAGGCGATTATGGCTACTGCTGAAAAGCCCCAATACAAAGTTATCGGAACTCGACCTGTCCGCCACGATGGCGTCGACAAAGTCACTGGCCGAGCTCAATACGGCGCGGATACTCAACTGACGGGCATGCTCTTCGGGGCGACGCTCCGCAGCCCGCACGCTCATGCCAATATCAAATCGATCGACACGTCCAGGGCTGAAGCACTGGCTGGTGTGCGAGCAGTCCTGACCAACGCCGACCTGCCAGAGCAGGGCGATCGAATCGTCGAACTCGGCGAAGGTGCGGTCAACATGCGGCATCTCAATGCCAACGTTCTGGCTAAGGAAAAAGTGCTCTACAAGGGCCACGCGATCGCTGCCGTTGCCGCCGACACAATTCACATTGCCGAGGAAGCCTGCCAGCTGATCGAAGTCGACTTCGAAGTCCTTGAGCCAGTCCTCGACGTTGTGAAGGCGATGGCCGACGACGCGCCAGTTCTCAACGACGATATTCGCACGGAGTCGCTGGGTTCTCATCCGGCATCTGACGACGCTTCGAAAAACACCAACGTCGCCAAGCACTTTGTTTTCGAGAAAGGCGACATCGTCAAAGGGTTCGAAGAAGCGGACATCGTCGTCGAGCGAGAGTTCGATACGGCGACGGTCCACCAGGGCTACATCGAGCCGCACGCCTCGACCGCTCACTGGAATGCCGACGGCAAGATCACCGTCTGGACCTGCACCCAGGGTACGTTCAGCGTTCGACACCAGACCGCCGAACTGTGCGGCGTTCCCATCTCCGATGTCAAAGTCATCCCGACGGAAATCGGCGGCGGCTTTGGCGGAAAGATTTCAGTCTACCTGCCACCGGTCGCAGCCGGCCTGTCAAAGAAAACGGGACAGCCGGTCAAGCTGGTCATGGATCGTGCCGCCGTTTTCGAAGCAACCGGCCCGACGCCAGGTTCGCACATGAAGGTGAAAATTGGAGCGACCAAAGACGGCAAGATCACCTCTGGAGAAGCATGGATCGCCTTTGAAGCGGGAGCGTACACAGGCTCACCGATCGCCCCTGGCTGCATGTGCGTTTTCTCGTGTTACGACGTCCCGAACGCCAAGGTCGATGGCTTCGACGTTTGCGTGAATAAGCCTCGAACTAACGCCTACCGGGCTCCGGGTTCGACGCAGGTCTGCTTCGCGACGGAAACGATCGTTGATGAAATCTGCAAAGAACTCGACATTGAGCCCGCCGAATTTCGATTGAACAACGCCGCCCAGGAAGGTGTCCGCCGAGTCGACGGTCCGGTCTATGGCAAGGTCGGCATGATCGAAACCGTACAGGCCATCAGGGACAGCGATCATTACCAGACGCCGCTGACTGGCAAGTTTCAGGGACGCGGCATTGCCACCGGCTTCTGGTTCAACTGCGGCCTGAAGTCAGCCGCGACCGCGACCGTGAATCCAGACGGAACTGTCTCTCTGGTCGAGGGTTCAACAGACATCGGTGGCTCGCGAGCGGGACTTGCCATGCAGCTTGCCGAATGCCTGGGCATCACAGCTGAAGAAGTCAAACCGGCCGTCGTCGACACCGACAGCGTCGGCTACACCGACGTCACCGGCGGAAGTCGGGTCACCTTTGCAACGGGCATCGCCGCCATCAACGCTGGCAAAGATATCCAGCAACAAATGTGTGATCGCGCGGCGATGATCTGGGACTGCGACGAAACCGACGTTCGCTACGAAGACGGCTGTATCATCGGCTCAGGCGACAACCGGTTCACATTCAAAGAACTCGCGGCAAAGATCAACGCGACCGGTGGACCGATCGCTGGACGAGGCACAGCCAGCGAAGAGGCTCAGGCGGGAGCGTTCGGGACTCACTGTGCCGATGTGGAAGTCGACGCGGACACCGGCAAGGTTCAGATCCTGCGTTACACCGTTGCCCAGGACGTTGGGACAGCCATTCACCCGAGCTACGTCGAAGGCCAACTGCAAGGCGGAGCTGTCCAGGGAATTGGCTGGGCACTGAACGAGGAATACTGGTACGGCGAAGAAGGTTCGATGCGAAACGCGTCGTTCCTGGACTATCGAATTCCGACGATCTACGACGTGCCGATGATCGAAACGATCCTCGTTGAAGTCCCCGATCCCGGACATCCTTACGGAGTCCGAGGCGTGGGCGAAGTTCCGATCTGCCCTCCGCCGGCCGCCATCGCCAACGCCATCTACGACGCCGTCGGCGTGCGAATGCGAGATCTGCCGATGGCACCTCACAAGGTGTGCGCCGAAATCCTGAAGAAGTAACGCGACCGTTATGGCGAAGTTTTACTTCTACTACTCGGCGATGAACGCAGGGAAGTCCACGACTCTCCTGCAGTCGAGCTACAACTACAAAGAGCGGGGGATGAATCCGCTCGTGCTGACTCCTCAGTTGGATAACCGCAGTGGCGAAGGCAAAGTGGAATCGCGCATTGGGCTCAACGCTGAAGCAACGACCTTCGTCCAGAGCGACAACCTGCTGGACCGAATCAAAGAACTGCACCAGGCAAGCCCCGTCCACTGCGTACTTGTTGACGAAGCCCAATTCCTGACAAAGCAGCAGGTGCGGCAACTCAGTGACGTCGTTGACGAACTGGATATTCCTGTTCTGGCCTACGGTCTGAGAACCGACTTCCAGGGCAACCTGTTCGAAGGTAGCGAGAACCTGCTTGCCTGGGCTGACAGCCTGACCGAAATCAAGACGATCTGTCATTGCGGCCGCAAAGCAACAATGGTGCTGAGACTTGGCGAGGATGGCAAACCGCTTCGCGACGGTGCACAGGTCAAGATCGGCGGCAACGAGACTTACATGTCTGTCTGTCGGCGGCACTTTAAAGAAGGTATCGTCACGCGGCAGACGAACGAACTTCCATTCAAAGACTGAGGTCGCGATTTGATAGAGTGGGCACTGCCCATCAGTGAGTTAAACGCTTTTTGTATTCTGGTGGTTAGTGCCCACCCTGCAGTCGTCGCAAGGTTACTTCTTATATGAAGTGTGTCGACCTGAGTTTGCCGCTGGAAAACGACGATGCCTGGTCGCCGTGGTGGGCTCGCAATCGGGTGACGTACCAGGGACACAAGTTCGGTGCGTTCGTGATCCGATTTCTATGCGGTGCGAAGAAGCAACATTGGAAGACGGGGCTCGGATGGGCAAACGAAAATATCGCGTTATCGACGCACGGCACGACTCATATGGATGCTCCCTGGCACTACGGTCCGGAGTGCGAAGGTCGACCGGCAAAGGCGATTGACCAGATCCCGTTGGAGTGGTGCCACGGGCGGGGCGTCGTTCTGGATATTCGGGATGTCGACACAAAGTCGTCGGCAACGCTGGACGATGTTCAGTCGGCCATGACCAGCATCGGCCATACGCTTTCTCCCGGTGAAATTGTTCTTATCAGGACGGACAATGATCAGAAGTGGGGACAACGTGACTACTTTTCGTCTGGACCAGGAGTGAACGCCGAAGCAACTCCTGGCTCATCGTTCAGGGGATCAAGGTCATGGGCATCGATGCCTGGGGCTGGGATGCTCCACTGGCCGTACAGGCAGAGAACGCACGAGCTTCGAACCGTTCCGACGTCTTCCGGGCGGCCCACTACGTTGGCGTCGAGAAGGAATACTGCCACATGGAGCGTCTCGCCAACCTGGATCAGTTACCATCGACTGGAGTTACCGTTTGTGCGTTCCCGTTGAAAGTTAAGGGCGGTTCCGCTGACCCCACGCGAGCGGTTGCGATGATCGACGAGGTCTCTTCATGAAACTTGTCACGTTCAGCCAGGGCGACGATCCAAAGACGGGTGTGATCACGTTGTCAGGGGCTGGCCTTGTCGATCTCCAGGCTGCAGCTCAGCATTTTGCCGACGAACAACCACAGATGCTTGCCTCGACAATGGCAATGCTTGAAGCTGGCGAAGAAGCGTTTGATCTTGCGCGTGATCTGGCGAAAGAATCAGAATCCGATGGAAACTCAGACTCGATCATTCCACTCAGCGAGGTAACGCTGCTGGCACCCGTTCCTCGCCCACGGTCCATCCGTGACTGCCTGGCCTTTGAGCGGCACCTCATCCAGGCAACCCGCACAATCGCCAGTTGGAAAGCTCCGACGCTGGTGTTTCTGGACAGAGGGATGGAGCGGCTGTTTGGCAAAGGTTTTCTGCGACCTCCACCGGTTTGGTACGAACGCCCTATCTATTACAAAGGAAATCCTAACAGCGTGGTTGGCCACGAGGTGGATGTTCGATGGCCGTCGTTTTCTAAGCGTCTCGACTTTGAACTCGAATTTGGAATCTTCATCGGGAAAGCAGGTCGCAATATCGCAGCCAGCAAGGTTGCAGAACACATCGCCGGATACAGCCTCTTCAACGACTTCAGCGCGCGAGATACTCAGGCCGAAGAAATGACCGGCCGCCTCGGACCCGCCAAGAGTAAAGACTTCGACACGGGCAACGCCATCGGCCCGTGGCTTGTCACGCCGGACGAAGTTTCCGACGAAATCACGTTGCGGGCATGCGTCAACGGCGAAGAATGGAGCTGCGGATCAAGTTCAGAGATGCACTTCAGCTTCGCCGAGATTATCGAATACATCTCCCGTGACGAAACACTGTATCCGGGAGATTTCATCGGCTCCGGAACCGTCCCCGGAGGCTGCGGCCTGGAACTCGACCGCTGGCTTCAACCAGGTGACACCGTCGAACTGGAAGCCGAGCCATTGGGTATTCTGCGAAATCGTGTCGTAGTGTGACAGCTAATTTCAGTCCGCTGCCCGCAACCGAACACAAACCAGTTTCTGATCAGAGCGTGCCAATATTCGATGCCCAATGAATGCCGGATGGGACCACGTTGGATCGATGATTTTACTTCTGGCTTGCTCTGTGAATCCGTCGGGAGTGATCGTCGCCAATACAAGTTCTCCTTCGGAGTTGAGAGCAATGATGCGGTTGCGATTCGCGCGACCCTCTTCGTTCAGCCAGACGATACTCGCCTGCGGATTACGTCCTCGGGGAGTCAGCGTGTTTTTGTCATCCCACAGCTTCTTGCCGGTTTTAAATTCGAAACACGTCAGTCCATACTGCTTATCGAGCAGGTAGACGTGACCGTCTCGGTAAAGCGGTTGAGACATCAGGCCCCGAAGATAGCGATTCTCTTCCCAGAGAAGCGTCGCGTCTTCCGGTTTTTCACCAAGCTTGATCGCTCGTGAGCCTGCCCAGTATCCGCACACCAGAACAACGTTTTCGTGAACGATAGGTGTTGCAATTGAGACACCGTATGTCACTTCGTAGGGAACGTTCCAGAGTGATCGTCCATCAGCCGCGTTGATTCCTCGAATGTGCGAAGGCGTCCAGCAGACGAGTTGCAAGTGGTCTTGCCGCTGAACGAGCACCGGCCACGAATAGCCGGCCTCATCACTCAGCGAATGCCATTTCAGTTGGCCGCTCTGCAGTTCAAACGCCAGGATGCAGAAGCCGTCCGGGCCGCCTGCGACTACGATGACTGCTCCGTTGTAAACCAATGGCGACGCCGCATAGCCCCACATCGGTGGTCGACCGTTGAACTCCTTAACGAGATCGCGTGCCCAGACTACCGATCCGTCTGCGGTATTCAGACAGTTCAACTTGCCGAGCGCGCCGATTGTCAAAACGACGTTGCCGTGAATCGTCGGAGCAGCTCGGGGGCCGTTGCCGTAGTCAAGATCGTCGTACGGTTGCTCGTACTCGAACGTCCATATCTCTTGTCCCGTTTTCAGATCCCGACAGAGAACACGTTCAAACGCCAATTTGGAAGTCGCAGGGGCTTCTTTGTTGGTTGCCGTGTCAGAATCTTCAACGACTCGGCGATCCATCGTGATAACTCGGTCTGCCGAAACCGATATTCCGGAATAACCACCACCGATCTCCAGGGACCACTCAGTGGTAAGTCCTTCAGTCGGCCATTTGTCTGTAATACGAGGTGCGTTCCAGCTTCCGTCACCTCGAGGACCGCGCCACGATGGCCAGTCAGTGTCCATTGTCTGAGCGAAACTCGAAGTACCCACACTCAGGTGGAGTATCGGCAGAATTACGCACACACACAGGCGAGTGAAAGAGTTGCACATTGCCGAATTCCAGAAGCTGATCATCGAGTATGCCACGGTTCCGTCAGTGGTTTTGCACCGTTCAATTCGGCATATCCGATGCCCGTTGTGCCGGCTGGATTTGATCCGAAGTATCGATCATCGATTGGTTCCGATGCTGGCTGCCAGCGGACGTCAACAGACAGCCTTGTCCGACCAATCGGCGAGCAATTATCAAAGGAACCATGCATCGTCGTCATGCCGAACAGAATTACATCGCCAGGCTCAAAGTTTGCCGTCAGCAGTCGGGAACCGCGACTGCGAGCAAATTCGACGGCGTCGCTCATCATTTGAACCTGGGGCGATTCTTTTGAATTATAGTCGATCTGCTGAATCGGCTCGATCAGATCGTCAAAACGGTGCGAATTCTCGAGTACAAACAGCGGACCGTCCATGGTGGGGATGTCACCGATTGCCGTCCAGGCTGTAATGACGTTCTTTGTGCCGCGAGCAAAAAACGGTAAGTCGTAATGCAGGAACGTGAATCGGCCAACGACGCCGGGGCGAAGAAAGATGAAATTATAACCGCATGCGGTTTCGCCAAAGAGCGTATCGAGCGTGTGCTGGATCTCCGGTCCGTGAGTCACTCGCCGAAGTGCCGGGCCTTCGCTGACAGACTGCCAGAAACTCCCAGGGTCAGGATGCATGGTCGCTCGCTCGCTTTGCCCCGTAAAGATGCCATCGCGCGGCGGTTCACCAATTTCGCCTGCGTCAGCCAGACGGCAAAACACTTCGTGACGTGCCATCGCGATCGGTGACGGGCTGATAACGCCTCGTAGAAAAACGTAACCATCTTCCGTCATCCGCGTCTGCAAGGTCGCCGGGTTGGCCATCCACTCAGTGCTGTCTCGGAATTCTCCGAGGACGTCGGTCGGGACTGATTTTCCTTGAACGCGGCAATCAAACATCGGACTGGTTTCGCAAAGGGTATCGATACGTGATGGCGATTCTGTCAGGCATGGTCAGACTGCAATTGTACGACTTCATTCGGGCGATTCTGGCGAGCCGCCGTTTCGAAATGATCGCGACGAACATCAGTTTGCAAAAGGTATGGATCATCAAGAATCGTTTCTATAAACCGCATTCTATTACATAATTTATGAATGGATATGCAGGTCAACAGTCGATTTTTTCCGCTGCTGCGATGTATCATCAAAATCGCTTGCGATGACTTCGGTGCCTGACAGGATCGGATACTGGACACTTGTCGAAGTGTATCCCGACTTACTGAAGTTCGATATTTCGCTCGTTCGAAACATCAACAACGCATTGCCAAAGCGGCGCAAGATGGTCCGGACACTCATAGAAATGGTCCGTGACTCTGGCATCTCGTGACTTGCTGAAAGCATCGGATTCTCAGCTGAAACCTGCCGCCACCTCAAATTCGACCTGGCGTAAGGCCTCTACTTCGGTTTCGCCTCCGCCGACTGACGCGAAACGCCGACGAGCATCGGGTCAGTAAGAATGATCGTGTCCTGCGACCGGCGTTTTGTGGGCTGATGCGTTCTGTACGCCGATCGTTGATAGCAACGCCGCAAACTGCGAGCAACCGTCGCAACCTGTCAGTCGATTCAGCCCGCATCCCGTTTGAAGCACAAGATGATAAGGAAGAATTGCGTCTGGCAAACCTTCAAATCTGGAGCGATGATCAGATAGATTCGACCGTCTTCCGTTTTAGGAGATTTAACTGTGAAAAAGATGAGTGCTTTATTTGCTCTGCTTGCAGGGCTTGTTTTGACGACGGCTCAGAGTGCATCCGCAGGGGATTTCCTGTTCTTCCATTTCGAAGACAGCCACTCGTACTCGCAGCCGACTTACGACACACCTGAACCACAACCGGTTGGACGCCACCCTCAGCCAGAGCAGCCTCAAGCTGATTTGTTGCAGCCGGTTCGTGAAACGGCTGGCAACGTCGCTGAGCTTTACATGAACCTCAGTCCGGGTGCTCAGATCGCCGAAAGCGTCGGCCTGTTGGATCGACAGTTCGTTCTTGGACTGTTCCGTAGCAACTAGAACACTCTGAAGCAGTTTTCACTGACTGTATGGACAAAAGAAAACAGCCGGCTCGCCATGAGCCGGCTGTTCTAGTTTTCGGAATTCGATGTGACGCCTGGTCCGGATATACGAACCGCACGACGTTACATCCACTCTTTGATTGGACGTCCTTCAAGTAGTTTGACCGGGCGACCGTCTGGAGCTTGAGCGATCAGATCGAGTGGCAAGCCAAGCTTTGAGTATACCGTCGCGGCAATGTCCGCGCTGTGGTACTCGTCCTTCGCCACGGTTCCGCCCTCACCGTCGGTCTCACCGAGGATGTGTCCGCCAGGGACTCCGGCTCCTGCCATGATGCCGAATCCTGAACTCGCCCAATGATCGCGTCCACTGGCTGAATTGATCTTTGGAGTTCTTCCGAAATCGGTCAGCCAGCAAACGAGTGTCGTATCGAGCATCCCTTTGTCTTCGAGGTCAGCCAACAATTGCGGGAGCGCCTGGTCGATCGGTGGTAGCCGGCTGTCTTTCAGTGATTTGAAGTTGTTGGCGTGCGTGTCCCAGCCTCCGTCGGTGACCGTCACGAATCGAACTCCGGATTCGATTAAGCGGCGCGCTAACAGACAGCTTTGCCCGAACTGATGCCGGCCGTAGGCGTCTCGAAGTTTCGCATCCTCTTCATCGATCGCGAATGCCTTCTTCGTCGCGGGCGACGTGATCATATTGAATGCTGCCTGGAAGTTTTCCTCGAGAGCTTCAAACTTCGCGGGCTGCAGATCGGCTTTTTTCTGTAGCTCGTCGAGTTTTGCTAACATCTGACGTCGACGATCAACGCGAGCCATCGTGGTTCCTTTGGCCGGGCTGATGTCGCGGACACTGAACGTTTCGGAATTTGGATTTTCAAGCATTTCGAATGGGCTATGTTCCAGACCGAGGATGCCTGGCGTACCGCCACCAAATCGTCGATCCACCTGACTGCCAAGTTGGATAAACGGTGGCAGCGCCGACTTGAAACCTTTGACATAGCTGACGACCGACCCGTACGTCGGATAGGCCAGCGCCGGATTGAACCTTCGCCCCGACATGACAAACTGATCTGCAGAACCGTGACTTCCGTTCTGAGGATTCCAGCCTCGGAGCACGGCAAATCGATTCAGCTCATTCGCCAGATTCGGAACGATCTCTGTGAATTGAACTCCAGGAACGGCCGTGTCGATGACGCCAAACTCTCCGCGGATGCTGACCGGTGCTTCCGGTTTTGGGTCGACTGTGTCGTGATGGCTGGTTCCCCCGCGAGTCCAGATCAGGATGCAGTTGACGTCGCTCGGTGCGGAGCTGTTCGCTGCACCTTGACTAGCCAGCAGAGTCGGCAGGCTTAATCCAAGGCCTCCGAGTGTTCCGAGCTGAAGAAAGCTGCGTCGAGACAGCCCTTCACACGTCTGGTCCATTCCGGAAAGCAGATCGAGCATTGCAGGACTCCAGGGCGGGAAATTTGGAGGGTTGGGAAGGACGGCAGTTTGTTCGGACGAATTTGTCAGATATTGAACATTGAGGCTGACAAAGTTCGGTGCCGGGAGTGAGAGATTGTACGGCTCATCACAAAACAGATCAAAGCATGTTTACTTGATCGGCAACATCAAACGATCGAATTCAGCTCCTTGACGGTCTTGTCGCAACGCTCCTAAACTCGCGCCGATACGACGAATTTCGACGTTTTGAAGGGTTCAGCAGGCCTGCCGAATATTCAGAACTTATAAAGGAGAGACTTCGGTGCAGATCACGGTGAACGACGAAGCTCGCGAAGTCACTGCTGGCTCGACCATTGCGGATCTGCTGGAAGAACTCGGGCTGCGACCAAAGTTCGTTGCCGTCGAACGAAACCTCGAGCTCATCCCTCGAGCACGCCACGCCGAATGTGAACTGGCTGAAAACGACAAACTGGAAGTCGTCACACTGGTTGGTGGTGGATAGTTTGCGCGGTCAACTTCAGGTCGGAAATACTCGTTCCGACGTCATCGATTCTAAATCAATTGAGAAAGCGTATCTCTGAATGTCGGACAAACCACTGGTTCTGGGAACTCACACTTTGCAGTCTCGGCTGATCGTCGGCACGGGCAAGTATTCGACCTTCGACATGATGCAGCAGTGCCTTGAGATCAGCGGTTCGGAGGTGATTACCGTTGCTGTCCGGCGTGAGCGATTGATCGACGCCGAAGGTCGAAACATTCTCGACTTTATCGATCTGAGTAAGTACACGATTCTGCCGAACACGGCCGGCTGCTTTAACGCCGAAGACGCAATTCGCGTCGCTCGGCTGGGGCGTGAAATCCTGGATGGCCTCGAAAATTCAGGAGCCGACTGGGTCAAGCTGGAAGTACTTGGCGACACGAAGACACTGCTGCCCGATCCGGTTGCGACCTTGCAGGCCACCGAAGCTCTCGTCAAAGAAGGTTTCCAGGTTCTTTGTTACACAACCGACGATCCGATTACGGCCAAGCGTTTAAAAGACGCGGGTGCAACCTCTGTTATGCCGGCTGGTAGCCCGATCGGCAGCGGTCAGGGAGTTCTCAATCCGAATAACATTCGGATTTGCCTTGAGTATCTGAAGGGTGACGACCCCGATTACCCAATGATCATCGACGCGGGTGTCGGTTCTGCCAGTGACGTTGCATTCGCGATGGAACTCGGCTGCGATGGAGTGTTGCTCAACACGGCCATCGCCAGCGCGACCGAACCGGCAATGATGGCTGAAGCAATGAAGCACGCCTGCCTGGCCGGTCGCCAGTCGTACCGCGCGGGTCGCATCGCGAAGAAGCTTTACGCAACGGCCTCAAGCCCCGAAACAGGTGTTATCAGACCATCTTTGCGATAACAGTGCGAACTCTCGCAACGGCTTAAAATAAAGCCTTCTGGCGTTTCGGCGGAGCTGTTTCCAGTGAGCAAATCTTCAGCGCGTAGGAGTCCGTCGAGATCTTTTCGCCACGGCTCAGCTTCTGGGCAACGCTTGAACCAACTGGATAGTGACGACTGAGCACCTCAATAGCCTCACCGTGTGAAGCAGCAAGGAACCGGCCGCGGTTGTTGTCAGACGTCTCTACCAAAACCACGACCGGCATTTCTTACATCTCCGAAAATCGATTCAGCAAACGCTTACTGCACACCAGCTAGGCATCGGCAATCGGCGAACGCTGTTGAGCGAGCTCCTGCATGAAACCCATCATTCGTTGTGACGTTTCATGCGGATCGGGAACGACGCCTTCCGCCAGCATTGCGTTGGCGAAGAATTGCTGACCGCACGTCTTGATGAATGCCGCGTGTTCATCGTTGACAGACAGACCAGCCAGATGCTGAACCAGCGGGTGTGACGGATTGATCTCAAGAATTCGTTTCGTCAATTCAAAATCATCGCTGGCTCTGCTCATGACTTTCTGCAATTGAGCACTCATTGCCCCTTCGGGATTGACCAGGCAGCACGCGCTATCAGTCAGACGTTTCGATTCCCGCACGTCTTCGACGGAGTCGCCAAGTCCTTCGCGAAAGAGATTCAGGACCGTTCCAAACCCTTCTGGGGGACCGGACTTCTTTTTGTCATCTGACTCTTCACCGTCGTTCGAATCGCTGGCAGATTCCGGCTCCGGGAGATCGACTTCGGAGGAGTCGATAGAGACCAGATCTTTGTCCTCGAACTTGTGAACGTGATTAAGCACGAATTCGTCGACAGGATCGATCAGATAGAGAACTTCCAGTTTCCGAGATCGAAAGGCTTCCAGATTTGGATTCTTCTCGATCGTTGAGATCGACTCGCCGCTCACGTAAAAGATCTGTTTCTGCGTTTCGGGCATTCGCGAAACGTAATCGCCGAGTGAAATCACTGCTGCCCGGTCATCGCCGTGCGAAGACCGGAATCTCAGCAACTTTGCTAGCGTGTCTTTGTTTTCAAAATCGCTGGCAACGCCTTCCCGCAGTGTTGAGCCGAACTGCTCGTAGAAACTGGCGTAGTCATCGGGAGAGCCTTTGGCGACCCCTTCGAGATGATTGAACACTTTCTTGACCAGGACCTTGCGAATCTTTCGAAACACTGTGTCGTCCTGCAGAGCCTGACGTGACACGTTGAGCGGCAGGTCTGCTGAGTCGACGAGGCCGTAAATAAACCGCAGGTATTCCGGAAGCAGTTCGCGGCAATTGTTCTGCACGAGAATTCGCTTGGCACACAGGCTGAGGCCATGCTCGTCCTTGCCGAAGCCCATCAGTTCGAAGTTAGAAGCCGGGCAGTAGAGCAGGGCGTGAAACTGAAACGGCGAGTCGCTCGTTAAATGCAGATGCCAAAGCGGCTCTTCGTGAGTCCGCTTCGAGAGGTACCCATAGAAGTTTTTGTACTGCTCGTCGGTGACCTGCGACTTCGGCTCAACCCAGATTGGCGTCTGGTCGTTGACATGTTCGTCGCCAAGTCGAATTGCGTACGGAACGAAAGTCGAATACTCAGTCAGAATATGTTTGAGCCGTGTGGTTTGCGTGAACTCAGTCAGGTCTTCCTTTAAGTGAAGGCGGATCTGCGAACCTCGCTCAAGGTCATCGGCAGCCTCAATAGTGAACTGGCCACTCCCGTCAGATTCCCATCGCCAGCCGGATTCTTCCTGGTAGCTTCGCGTCAGCACTTCGACACGATCAGCCAGCATGAACGCCGAGTAGAATCCGACGCCGAACTGACCGATCAGTGACACGTCATCTTTTGAACCTTCACCGAGCTTTTTCAAGTACTCAAGTGATCCGCTGTGGGCAATCGTTCCAAGATTCTGAATCAACTCGTCCTGCGTCATGCCGATGCCGTTGTCACGAATCGTCAGTACGCGACTCTCTTCATCCGGCTCAAGCGAAATTCCGAGTTCTGCATCATCTTCGTACTCTTTCTGAGTCAACGAAATGTGCCGAAACTTGTCGAGCGCATCCGATGCATTGGAGACGAGTTCTCGAATCGCAATCTCTTTGTTCTGATACAACGAATGAGAAAGCAGGTGCAGAAGCTGTGAAATCTCTGCCTGGAAAGTGAACTCTTGCGGTGCCGTCTCGGTAGCCATCTTCACAAACTCCGTAACTCAAAACATGAAATACACGATTAGCGATCGTGGAAGCCTCTGCTTCGCATCGACACATATGATCCCTTTTGAGGGATGTTAGTTATGAAGTCGACAGGCAAGCAACGAAGTCTAATGCATTTTCAATGCTCTCGGCGACAAAACGAGATCAGCCCTCGTCAGAGTGAACTGACGAGGGCTGATTCATACGTTGACTGGCTAAGTTATAAGTCGTGCTGGCTAATTCCGTGGAACTATCGGATTAAAACCCGCAGTCGCGCGTTTACCAAACGGCTCAACCCTCGACACATTAATTCCGTTCAGCGAAGCGGAGTTGCCGATAAGTGCGGCAAAATCAGCGTAGCTGCCAGCATCTCTGGCTAGTAAATCAGTCGGCACGAAATCCCCGAACATGGCAGCTACACCAATTGCTGCGACATTCAAAGCGTCCAGGTCCGTTGAATGCTCGGCAAACGATTCGATGATCATTTGCCACTTTCTTCTTTCCGTCTGTGCTGTAACCGGTGTCCCTGACTCAGGTACCTGGCGAACATCCAGATCATTGCCATTCTGCGAGGTCAGATCGCCACGTACGGGGCGCCGGCGGTCTGTTTGAGCAAGCTCTAAAGGAGAGGAAACGGTGACGTTCTGAAATCCAACCAAACGGCCAGTATTGTCAAAGATAGGCTGTTGGAAAGTCTGGGTAATAGTGTCTTCGGTCACCACGATGGTATCGTCGAAGAAGTCGCTTTGGTGAAAAATCGTTTCCTCGAGAAATGCCCGACCGATGTACTGTGTAAACGGATTATCTGGCTCTCCAAAGATCGTCTGACGATCTCGAAAGAATGCGCGATCCTCATCTGTTGATCCAGCCACAGGCGTATTTGCACTGAAGTTCAGCGGCAGTTCGTTATCTTCGGTCCACAATAATGGAAACGTCTCTCCATGTCCGGGTCCTCCGTTTGGTAGATAGTCCACTGTCTGGCCAAATCCCTGATCATCCAATCGGTCGATATGGAAGTGCGAATCGGAATTTGAGAAACCAGCCTGACGGACCAATCGGTCAGCGGTACGTGTCGAAGTGAGTCCAGTCCGATCCAGCTCACGACGGACAACTTCATCCAGTGAAGAAAACTGCGCCACTCCTGGCGCCCAGACATTATTGATATCCTCAAACGATCTTTGGTACGTAATCGTATTTTGAAGTCCCTGTAAATCTGGCGGCAAACTTGGATCAGTTCCTTGAAGTGCATCTCGAATGGCAGCAAACGTTTGGACGACGCGTTCGAATCTTGCCGGGTCAGTCTGTTGCTCGAAGCTGATGATTTTATGAACGGGTATGTTACCCCTGTTTGCTGTCACTAATGCACCACCAAAAGTGCTTGTTCCGAGTGCAGACTGATTCGAGCCGTCGGCATCAAACAGCACTTGCTCTACTTCCATGACGAATCCATCCGGGTCGTTATTGGGAGCGTCGCCAACAAATACAAAATCTCCAACGTTGAGCTGGCCAGGTAAATTTGGCATCTCATCGTCTTCGAATTCCAGTTCGATCAGTCCGTCGATACTTGTTTGAACTGTGGCTGTCCCTGACAGCGGAGTTGGATTGACGACGGCGACATCACGAAGTTCGCCAGGGTTTCCGAATACATTATTAAATTCTGAGTTGCCCCCTGCCAGGATTGAGTCACGGTTTGTCTGCAGGAATTGAATAGCCAGTTCGACCTGTTGCATGGCGACCAGATGATTGCGAATAAGGCTCTGCGCCGCTGCGGTCAGTCTCGCGTCATCCAGATTTGCGTTTGTAATCTGCTCGATCAGCGATACGCGATCAGGATCCAGCAGACCGTCAAAGATAAACTGCACGTCTGGCAGAATGACGGTGTCCAGAAGGTCCGGTACCCCGGCATCAGACGCCGGATTGCTGATGTCAGTCGGCACAACCTGCTGCGCGGATACAGGACGTATGAGGCAGACAGCCAAAGCCAGAAGAGCGCTTGTGAGAATTAATCTTCGCATTAAAACACCTGTCTTGAAACAGCTACCGATAGTGTGAGAGAGAGAGCTGACGCTACTTTACAGCGCCCACAGGCTACGCATCCATTGCTTCACTTAAGACTCTAACCTCGATTCTCCAGTTCCGTCAAAGAGTATTTCGGCCTTTCGGCCAACTTTCAATCGGCGCAACTGGCTGAACATCATGACTTTCCGGCATGTGGATAGGATTGTTGGAGATTGACAGGTTCCAATCAGAAAGGGCCTGGGATACTCGGTTGCGGATCCACGATTCGGCAACAAGTTAACGCACTCCACGCCAGTGCCATGAAATTCGTGTTTGTCACTTTCTGAAGACAGTAGTCATGAGAGTCTTCAGATGCCGGACGCGCCGGATCAGCCCAGTTTCCGGAGGCGTCATTCCCTGCGACAACGACGTCCTTGTCATGCCAATTTGAAGCGGCGACCACGTCCGGTATGCCATGTCTCAGTGTGAGTCCACATCGTCGGCGATCTGAACGCTTGTTTATTGGGGCGTTTGTTTATTAACCGTGGAGCAGCAAGTCTGAATGAAGTGATACCTGTCCGGCTGACGGCTCATCAATGACAACTTGGACATTGCCTAATCTTAGCAATTTGCACTCATCGACAGTTTCCTAGCCGTCCAGAGATTTTCTCAATTCGATATGCGATAAAGATGCTTCTCACTACGGATCAGCAGGGACGACCCATAGACGGCATAAGAGGCGAAGGTTCGTGCTTCCAGTTCGTTTCTGCTCAGCTCTTCATATTCTTTACCGGGACGAACCACGATGGCCTCGCCTCCTTCGGCCTGCACATAGATTTTGCCGTCAGCGAATAATGGCGAAGACGAGTAATTGCCTCCGAGACGCTGTTGATAATGCTCTTCTCCTGAAACTGCATCGAGGCATGTCAGGATGCCTCGATCACTGACGATGTACAACTCGTCGCCGACGACCAGTGGAGATGGCGTGTGCGGAGCGCCTTTTGTCATGATCCAGCGAACGTGCGACTTTGTGATGTCCCCCTGGCCGGTCGGGTCAATGGCAAAAATCTTTGCCTGATTGAATCCGCTGGAGACATAAAGCAGGCCGTGGGAAAAGACGGGACGTGGAACGACCGAATAGCCGTCTGCATAATCCACTTTCCAGATCATGACGCCGTCTTTCGGGCGATATCCGTAGACGGCTCCCGCGCCCTGCGAAACGATCTGGGTCTTCCCGTCAACTGAGATCAACAACGGAGTACCGAATGCAAACTTCTTCTTGAGGTGCTTTGCTGTCCGGTCAGTCTTCCACAGAATTTTTCCGGTGGCCTGATCCATCGCAACGATGAATTCGACGTCACCTCCGTCACACGAAAGCACCAGCAACCCGCCCACAAGGACTGGCGATCCACCGTTGCCGTGAACGGGTGCATATTTCAATTCCTGATTCTTCCAGGCAACTGTTCCATCCAGGTTCAGGCAAGCCGTTCCATGCACGCCAAAATGCACGAAGAGGTGCTTTCCGTCCGTAATCGGCGTTGCACTGGCGTGACTGTTCTTCTTGTGAACTTTGTCCCTGGCCGCGGTAGATTTTGTTTGCCGGAAAACTTCAACGTCCCACTGAACTGCTCCGGATTCTGCATCGAGACACAACGTTCTCAACGATTGTTCCGGGCCAAGTTCTTCACTGTCTGCGACAGACGTGGTGAGATAAATCCGGTCTCCAAGAACGATGGGTGATGACCAGGCCAGACCGTCGATCGCTTTTTTCCAGACAACGTTCTGATCGATGGTCCACTTGACCGGCAGGCCGTCGGCAGTCGAATGCCCGTTGGCCAACGGTCCACGAAACTCAGGCCAGTCCTCGGCCGATGATTGCGTTTCCGCAACTGCCAGAATCGCAAGCACCAATACCGCTGTGATCGAAGTTCGCATCTATCAACGCTCCTGTCTTCGCGTGATCAAACAAAAGTTGTCAGGCAGTTCTCATTCGCAGTCAACAATTTCAGCAACTTCCAACTTGAGGGTTCCTCTTGGAACTTCGACCTCAACCTGATCGCCAACTTTCTTACCAGCCAGAGCACTGGCTAGTGGGCTGCTTGTTAAAATCTTCATGACGTCGCCGGTGTAATCTTCTTCGCCCGGTCCGACAAACTCGTACGTCTCAAGGTCACCCATATCGAGATCTTTAACCGTGACCGTCGAACCAAATGTCACGATACCTTTCGGCAGGCTCGACTTGTCGACAATCTCGCAGGCTGCGAGCTTTGTTTTCAACTGGTTGATCTTCGCTTGAGTCATTCCCTGAGCTTCACGCTGCCCGTGGTACTCGGTGTTTTCCTTAAGATCACCTTCGGCACGTGCTTCGGCGATTGCTTCCACGATGACAGGCATGACGTCTTCTTCAAGCTTCCGAATCTCTTCCGTCAGCTTATCGTAACCTTCTCGTGAGATCGGATTGGCCATCGAACAGCTCCTGACAGTCAGATGAGGCCCGGCTAAACCTTCGGGCACAACAGGAACTGGCGGCAGCAGCGAGTTTGAAACACGCCACAACCGCCAGTGGTAAACTTTATTAGTCATCTCAGTATTGTGTTGCAACTCGCTCGCGACAACCGCAAAGCACTTGCTTTAGACGTTGGCCCAGGCTTTGTTTGCGGCACTTGCAAGAACGGCGTCGCAGACTTTTGCCGTTTCGAGAGCATCGCGGAACGTTGGCTTGCAAGGCTCGCCGCTTGACAGAGAAGCCAGAAAATCGGCCACCTGATGCACGAAGGTGTGTTCGTAGCCAATGCAGAGTCCCGGCACCCACCACTTGTCGAGGTAAGGCTGATCACCGTCTGAAACATGGACGCTACGCCAACCGCGAACGATGCTTTCATCGCTGTGGTCGAAGAATTCAAGACGGTTCAGATCGTGAAGGTCCCAGCGGATCGAAGCGTGCTCGCCATTGATTTCCAACGTGTAAAGCGCCTTATGACCACGGGCGTAACGAGTTGATTCAAACAGGCCGAGCGAGCCGTTGTCGAAGTGGCAGTGGAAAATGCATGCGTCGTCGATTGTGACGGCCTGCTTTTCGCCAGTGGCCTGGTGAACTCGTTCCTTGATAAATGTTTCGGTCATGGCCGAGACATCTTTAATGCCACCGTTTAACCAGATTGCGGTGTCGATGCAGTGAGCGAGCAGGTCACCGGTCACACCCGAACCCGCTGCGTTGGCATCGAGACGCCACAACGCCTCACCACCCTGCGGCAGGTCTTCCGAAATCGTCCAGTCCTGCAGGAAGTTGGCTCGGTAGTGGAAGATTCTGCCGAGCTTGCCGGAGTCAATAATCTGCTTGGCAAGCGTGACGGCCGGAACGCGGCGATAGTTGTACCAGACAGTGTTCGCAACGCCGGCCTTTTCAATGGCTTCAACCATCGGCAGGCTTTCTGCTGTGGTACGAGCGAGTGGCTTTTCACAAAGTACCATCTTGCCTGCTTCGGCAGCCGCAATAGCAATCTCTGCATGTGTGTTGTTCGGCGTGCAGATGTCAACCGCGTCGATATCGTCTCGAGCGATCAGAGCTTTCCAGTCAGACTCGGTCGATTCGTAGCCCCACTGTTCGGCAAACTGTTTCGTGCGTTCTTCGTTGCGGCCGCAGATCGCCTTCAGGACGGGACGGTATTCCAGCTCATTAAAAAAGTCGTTGACCCGTTTGTAACCGTTCGAATGAGTTCGGCCCATAAATCCATAACCGACCAGACCGATATTCAATGGTTTCTTCGCCACTGTGAGTTCTCCCTGGAGTTGTTCAATTTAAAATTTGATCCAAATCGCAATGTGAAAATCGCTTTAACGCTTTCGCAATGCCACCGTTAAGCAGCCTGGCGTCAGTTTGCGTCTCGGACTTTGATCATGGCGTCGAGGATCGTATTCCAGGTATCGCCGTTTTCGAGTGTTGCGTTCGGGAACATGCAGCCATCCCAGCAGATGTGCTGAATACCTCGCTGTTCGTAATCCTTCAGCCAGTAGCTTGAGCACTTTGTGATGTCGAGCTTGCCGTTTGGATCGTCAGCCCGACAGTGCTTGCCGGTCTTGTCGTGCGAACCTGCTCCATGAACTTCGCCGTCGTTTTGAGCGACGTGGAAGTCGATCGTCCAGGGACGAAGCTTGTCGGTCATCTGCTCGTAGGCGGCGTAGAATTCTTCGTCGCCGTAGCCTTCCTTGACGAGTGCATGTTCCGGAGCGTTGTACCCCAGCGTGTAAAGGTAGGTGTGAGCAAGGTCCGCCTGGAAACCGAGTGATTCCGGCATGCCGACTTCTTCAAGAAGGTCCAGCATGTCCTTCCAGGAATGCATTCCTGCCCAGCAGATTTCACCTTCGGCAGCAAGCCGTTGACCGTTATCGGCGGCAATCTTCGCTGCTTCGCGGAACGTATCGGCAATGCGACTTGTGTTGGCTTTCGCGTTCTCACGCCACTTTTCAACACCGAACTCAGCCGAATCGATTCGGATCACGCCGTACTTCCGCACACCGTGGTCTTCGAATATTCGAGCGATTCGGCAGGCCATCGTGACGGCTGAAAGAAACTTCTCGCGAGCGGCATCGTCGCCCATCGCCGAATCACCGACCGTTCCCGGCCAGATCGGAGCGACCAGCGAACCCACCGTGAAGTTGTGCGACGCGATAAGGTCAGCGATTTCTCGCAGTTCGTCGTCGGTTGCTTCAGGGTTGGTATGCGGCAGAAAGAGGAAGTAGTCAATACCGTCGTACTTCTGGCCGTTGACGCCGGCGGCAGCGGTCAATTCGAGCATCCGCTCAAGACTGATCGGTGGCTCCTGACCTTCGTCATCGCCCTTGCCAACAAGTCCCGGCCACATTGCGTTGTGCAGTTTCAAAGCCATCTTGAAGCCTTCCGTCGGGTGCGTCTCGACACACCACTGAAATCTATTGCCTGTGAAAATTAAGGTGCGTCAAGACGCGCCCTGCGAATTGACCATTTACTGATTCTTATACGCGCCCATTGCCGGAGCATCCGGTTGAGCGTTTGGGCCGAAGTAACGAAGCCCGACGAGCGGCTCGTCTCCGGTGTTTTCAAATTCGACGCCTTCGGCAGCTCGCCTGGCAGTGACGAAAACTTCGTCGTCAGTCAGGTCGCCAAAGTTGATCATGGCTGGAGTCTGCAGTCGCATGCTGCCGATGCTGCCCAGACCTTGTGTTGTTATCCAGGAGTAAGCTCCGCTGTCCTGAATCGAGCACCTGGCACCTGGATCAACGGTGAGTTCTTTAGCCGTGAAGAGCTGCTCGCCATCGACCGTGCCGTAGACGATCCAGCGGTCAGCCCAGCCGTCGCCTTGTGAGCAGATTACCGGCTCCAGGTAGTTGTTGTCTTTGAAGTTGGGATCTACGTTCTTTTCCCAGTCAAGTGAATCGATTAAGTACTCATTGTCGTCGTGAAATTCTTCCGGAAAATCTTTGGTGAGCAACGCTCGTGGAACTTCGCGACCTTCTACCAGGTTCTGATACATGCCGAAGACATCGCTGCCCCATTGCGGCTCGTATGTCAGCAAGCTGCCCGGAGCGTGCAGCACGCATGGTGGAATCAACCACCCTGTGCCTGGCTTCAAACGGTAGGCTTTTGACAGATCAAGTATCCCGTTATCGCCCTTGTTCCAGTCGGCGAGACACTGTACGGCCTGCTCTTTAGTCGTGCCAGGCTCAAGACCCATGAACGTGTAGGGAAAGTTGTTGCCGGTCGGGTTGAGCTGCGGAGGGAAATAATAGGATTCTGGCTTGCCTTCCTGACCGACCAGCTTCGCCTGCTCGGCATTCTGGTGCATATGGTGAGGAATTGGGCCCATGTTGTCGAAGAACTTCGAGTACACAGGCCACTTGCCATACTTGTCCCAGATTGCGTCGCCGATAATCTCGCCTTTGAGTTCGTCGACCGCTTCCTTCAACTGAAATTTTTCACCGTTCGGAGTAACACAGTAACTAAGGCCTTCGTCCCAGTTACGGTTGTCGTTAGCCGCTTCGGTCGTCGAGCCAAACCACCGCTCATCGATACCGCCTCGGTTCATGCCGAGCGCGTAATAGTGGTTAGGGTTCAGCTTGAGCCGACGTCCGGGCTGCAGGAATGACCGCGGCACCCAGTTTGGAGCAAGTCGGAAAATACCGTTCGATTCTGACAGAGCAGCAGATGCAAGTGTGGCGACATTAGCCATGGTCGTAATTCGCTGAACAGCGACCCCAGGTTTGTGCGAATGGAGGCCGAACAAATCGATGTTTGGAAAGCGACTGGTGGAATGCACAGCCTGCTTTCAGAATCGTTCAGAACTCCAGATTACCGAGTAATTCGGGCCGTCAAAGTATCGGCTCAGATTCCAAAAGTAAACCGGCCCGAATTGCTGTCAGAGGTGACTTGGAAACATCGAAACCCGTTGATCAAGAACGGGCAATTCAGGCAGGTATGAAAGCCGTGGCAATTCCGCTTTTACCGGAAAATTCGGGTCACATAGCCATCAGCGAGTGCCACATCTGAACCTCCGCAAACTGTCCAGCAGCGATCCGACTTCTTCGCGATATTGAGAAGAAACGTCGTGGATATCCCATTGGTCGTCGGGTTTCGCGAAGAGCTGAATGTCTGCCTCGGCCGAATCGTCCTCGTCGAAAGCATTCGTAGAAGCCGCCAGTGCCCAATTGCGGTTTCGAACGCCAAGCTGACCGTCCGCACCGAGCGAAAACGCGGTCGTCCGCCCCTTCGGAGTGCCACCTTTAAGGGCCGTTAGCAGGCTAGCTCCGGCCGAAGTTGTTTGCAGGAGAGAGTTTCCAGCAAGTCCTCGTGCAATCCACTCTTCCAGTGTCGCGGCGAGATCAACCGGCTGAACTAAAGCCGCATGCCGACTCCCGAATTCCTGGCCATCTGCCGAATCAGAAAACTCAGCCATCAACAGCGGCGTCCTCACTTCCGAATCATGGAGCATTCTCTGATCATCGCCTCCAGACGCGACCGCTCCCCGCGCGTCAGGCACGAGATCAACCGTTTCACCAAACGAATGTCCCTGGTTTGTTGACACAACGAGCAGAATGTGGTCGTCGCAAGTTTCAACGGCTTCGAGCAGTTTCAGTAGCCACCGGTCGATCATCGAAACGTACCCGGCAAACACCAGGCGGCTGATTTGCCGCTCGAGTTCTGGCGACTCGATTTCTTCAGCGTCGGATTCCGTCGTCGGCCGGGAGTCGTCTTTTAAATCAGCGCACGCTTCCGCTTCCCGCCGCCAGTCGGACAGCAGCAACCGCACCAGGTCGGGATCATTTTCGAACTGGCCAACGATATCGCTGGCGATATCTCTTCCGGATTCGCCATCGACGATTTCTTCCAGCTCGTCCAGGTAAAGCTCCGCAAACAGCCGCGGCGGGAGCCAGGGAGACGGCACGCCCGCCGAATGCAGCCAGATTAGTTCCGGCTGAGACTCTTCGACTGGTGATTCGGCTACAGAGCCGCGATTTTTCAGAATCTCGATCCCGCGCTGAACAAGCCGCGCGATCGGGACATCATCATGGGCTGCGTTCAGACCGGTGACTCCGCCAACCGCTTCGCTGGAATTAAACAGTTCCGTCGGCAGCCCTTCGGTATTCTCAGCCAGCAACTTACATTTCACACCATCCCGAACCAGCTTCTGGATCCAGTTCTGAGCCGTCTGGTTACTAGTTTTGTCTTTTTTTTCCGGAGCCGAGAAATACTCGAACTGTCCCGTCCACCAGGAATGGTTTGGCCCGACTGGACCAGGAACCTCGGCAAAGTGTTGATCAAATACACTGCCGAGTGCTGCCAGGCGATCGAAACCCGGCGTTTCTGTCCATTCGTTGCCGTAGCAACCCAGCAGATGCGTCGGCAGACGATCAAACGTAAGTACAACTGCCTTCAAGATCTGCTTCCCTGATTATTAGTCATGCGGAGCAGCCCGCATCATGCTCGAAATTCATCCGTCACCGAATATCACGCGACAAGCGTAGCGCCGGCGTGCCAGCGAATCTACAGAGACCTGCGAAACCATTGCCGTTCATCAATTTCAGGGAAAACTCATGAGTCGACGAACGAAACTCGTCGGGGCCGCAAGTTTGCCGTTCCAGGTAATTCACTGCCCGATGCAGAATTCTGCACCTTGATGGCCAGAAAGAGGGGATATCGCCACTGCGTCGACTCCTGCGAAGACTGTGTTATCGTACACACGTCCGTGCGCGTTTTACCCAGACGAGCATAATTTCCTGAATCCGCTGATCCGCCGCTCTGAGAGCGGTTACACGGTCGGATTTCGGCCCTTCTGCGCGTGACAGAAGGTGAATTGACGCGAAACGGACCCCATCCCGGACGAATGGAGGCGGCTGCGGCGTGGCGAAGAAGAAAGCAACTAAGAAAGCAGCGACCGGCGATTCTCCCGCGAAAACAGCGGTGAAGAAGAAAGCTGCAAAGAAGAAAGCTGCTGCGCTGGCGAAGAAAACGGCCGCTGCCCCCACTCGTAAAAAAGCGGCGAGTAAAAAGGCAACGCCGAAGAAGTCCACCGCGAAAACAGAGGTGAAGAAGCCTGCTGCGCTGGCGAAGAAAACGGCCGCTGCCCCCACTCGCAAGAAAGCGGCGAGTAAAAAGGCAACGCCGAAGAAGCCTGCTGCAAAGAAAGCCGATCCTGAAGTGACGATTGCGGAGTCGGCTGTACAGCAACCCGATGCATCAAAGAAGGAAAAGCCGACCAAAGCATCAGCCAGAACTGCTCCGGTCGAGTTTAAACTGGACGAGAAAAATGCTTCGCTGATTCCGGATGTCGAAACGGAAACTCAAGCGATCGGTGACTGGCTGCAGCAGCACAACAAACGTCGCCAGCCGTCAATTTTCGAACGTCGTTGGTGGGACGATCGAATTCTGTCGTGGGCGATGGCTGACGAGTCGGTCAAAGTTCAGATGTTTCGCTTCGTTGACGTTCTACCGATGCTGAAGGACCACCAAGCGGTCTCGCGACATCTCCAGGAATACTTCGAGGAAGTCAACGATCATTTTCCCGGCGCCGTTCGCATGGTTGTCGATCATGCCGGACCGAATACGGTGCTCGGTCGAGCGTTGTCGATGAACGCTCGTAGCAACGCTGTGCGAATGGCCGAACGGTTCATCTCTGGCAGCACGTCCGAAGAAGTGCTGGCTTCTGTCACAAAGCTGAGGAAACAGGGTTTCGCGTTTTCGCTTGATCTTCTTGGGGAAGCGGTGGTGTCGGAGCCTGAAGCCAACCGCTACCGTAATTCTTACAGCGAACTGATCGACAGTCTGGCCAATGACGTTAATGGCTGGTCGGAAGACACTCAGATTGATCACGATGACCGAGGTCCGATTCCGCGGCTCAATGTGTCGGTCAAACTGTCGGCGCTGTACAGCCAGTTCAGTCCGGTCGATCCCATCGGCACGACAGAAGTCGTCAAGAAAAGACTGCGGACGATTTTGCGGCGAGCTCGCAGGAATATGGCGTACGTCCACGTCGACATGGAGCAGTACGCTTACAAAGACCTGACGCTGCACATCTTCAAAGACATCCTGATGGAAGACGAATTTCGAGACTTCGCGGATGTCGGCATTGTCATCCAGGCGTACCTTCGGGACGCCGAAAGCGATTTGTTTAAACTGCGTCAGTGGGTTGCCGAGCGAGGCACACCGATCACCGTACGACTCGTCAAAGGAGCGTACTGGGATTACGAAACGGTCAACGCCGAACAGAAGGGCTGGGCGACTCCTGTCTTCAAGAAGAAGTGGCAGTCGGACGAAAACTTCGAACGACTCAGCCGATTTCTGCTGGAAAATTACCAGGCGCTGAGACCGGCATTCGCCAGTCACAATCTGCGAAGCCTGTCGCACGCGATTGCCTGGGGCCGCAAGCTGGACGTGCCCAGGAGTGCCTACGAAATTCAAATGCTGTACGGCATGGCGAAAGACCAGGCTCAACTGTTCCGCGAGCTTGGACACCGTGTCCGCATTTACACGCCGTTTGGCGAATTGATTCCTGGCATGGCGTATCTCGTCCGCCGGTTGCTCGAAAATACATCTAACGACTCATTCCTGAGGCACAGCCTCGCTGAGGATATTCCCCGGGAGAAACTCATGGCAAAACCTTCTGCCACGCTCAGTACAGACCAGGCGACTGACAAAGCATCGGTCGCCACCACTGATGCTCCAGTTTTCACAAACGAACCGCCGCTGGACTTCAGCAATGGAGAAGTGCGGGAAGAATTTCAGGCCGCTGTAGATTCGGTTGCTGAAGAATTTGGTCGTGACTACTTCGTCGTGATTGACGGCAAACGCGTTGAAACTCGAGGACAGCTCGTCAGTCGAAACCCCTCTCACAAGAACCAGATCGTTGGCACAGTCGGCGCGGCCTCGCCTGACGACGCTCAGGATGCGATCGATGCTGCCGAAAAGGCCTTCAAATCCTGGGCGAAGTTCGACGTCAACTACCGCGCCGAATACCTGAATCTCCTTGCGAACTCGCTGCGAGAACGCCGGTACGAACTCGCAGCCTGGCAGGTTCACGAATGCGGCAAAACCTGGCAGGAAGCCGATGCCGACGTCGCTGAAGCGGTCGACTTCTGCGTTTACTACTCGCAACAGGCCATCGATCTGCTGGCTCCGCGCGAAGTGAATCTGGCTGGCGAAGAAAACACTTACTACTACCGTCCGCGAGGTGTCGCTGCCGTCATCGCTCCGTGGAATTTTCCATTGGCGATTCTGACCGGCATGACAGCCGCCGCAATCGTCACTGGTAACACCGTGATCATGAAGCCGGCCGAGCAATCGTCCGTCATCGCTGCCAAACTGATGGAAATTTTCCAGGACATCGATCTGCCGGACGGCGTCGTCAACTTCCTTCCCGGCGTCGGAGAAGAAATTGGTCCAGTTCTGGTCGGAAGTCACGAAGTCGATATTGTTGCCTTCACCGGTTCACGAGACGTCGGCCTTGAGATCAACCGCTCCGCCGCAGAAACCGATCCGCGACAAACGCACGTCAAGAAAGTCGTTGCCGAAATGGGCGGCAAGAATGCCATCATCGTTGACGCCGACGCCGATCTTGATGAAGCCGTTAAGGGAGTCATAGAAAGTGCATTCAACTACGCCGGGCAAAAGTGTTCGGCATGTTCTCGCGTTGTCGTTCTGCGGAGCATTTATTCTAACTTCGTTAAGCGACTGGTCGCGGCGATTCGCAGCTTGAAAGTCGGCTACGCCGAAACTGCCGGAACAACCGTCGGGCCAGTCATCGATGAAAAGTCGCTGGAACAAATTCAGAAGCACATTGAAATTGGAAAAGAAGAAAACCGACTGGTCCTCGAGTATCCGCTGCCGGAAGGTCTTGCCGAAGAAGGTTACTTTATTGGTCCACAGGTCTTCGCCGATGTTGATCCCAGCAGCCGGCTTGCTCAAGAAGAAATCTTTGGCCCAGTGCTGGCTGTCCTGCCGGTCGACGATCTTTCGGAAGCGATCGAAGTCGTTAACGACACTGATTACGCACTGACTGCCGGAGTTTTCAGTCGATCCCCCGGCAATCTGAAACGTTGTGTCGAGGAACTCGAAGTCGGCAATCTCTACCTCAACCGCGGCACGACCGGGGCCCTCGTCAACCGCCAGCCGTTCGGTGGCTTCCGCATGTCAGGAATTGGAACGAAGGCCGGCGGCCCGGACTACCTCGCGCAGTTCATCCTTCCGGTCAACGTTACCGAAAACACGCTCCGTCGAGGCTTCGCTCCGGAAGCTGAATAACGGCTTTTTTTCCGTTGACTGGAAGGTTCCGCATGACTGGCTGAGGCCAGATTAAGCGAAGCGGCGCTCCGGCAATCTAAAACTCTTTGTGAGGTCTTTGATGCCGGAACGGCGGCACTTCGCTCCGGTTCTACTTTATTTTCAATGGTTTACTAGCCGAGCGACTGTGTGAATCGCTCGACGGCTTCTTCGACGTTGGCTCGGCTGTTGAAGGCGCTCAGCCGGAAGTAGCCTTCGCCGGCTGCTCCGAAGCCACTGCCAGGCGTTCCGACAAGGTTGCCTTTTTCAAGCAGCGTATCGAAGAAGTCCCAGCTTGTAGCTCCACCTGGAGTTTTCAGCCAGACATACGGCGCGTTGACTCCGCCGTAGACCTGGATGCCAACCTTCGTCAGCCCTTCGCGAAGCAGACGAGCGTTCTCCATATAGAATCTGACCAGTTCGCCAATCTGTTGCTTGCCGGCTTCGCTGTATGCTGCAGCGGCTCCGCGTTGAATCGGGTAGGACACGCCGTTGAACTTCGTGCAGTGACGACGGTTCCACAGCGGGTGGATATCGACTGTCTCGCCGCCGGAAGTTGTTCCTTTGAGACTCTTTGGAACGACGGTGAAGGCACATCGAGTTCCCGTGAAACCGGCGTTCTTGCTGAAGCTGCGGAACTCGATCGCCACGTCACGTGCCCCTTCGATTTCGTAGATTGAGTGTGGAATCTCGGGATCAGTAATGAAGGCTTCGTAAGCAGCGTCGTACAGAATAATCGAGTCGTTTGCCTTGGCATAATCGACCCACTGCTGAAGTGTTTCTTTCGACGCCACCGTGCCTGTCGGATTGTTCGGATAGCAAAGGTAGATCAGGTCGACTTTGCCTTCAGGCAGCGCTGGCGAGAAGTCGTTTTCATCCGTGACCGGAATGTAAACCAGTCCGGCGTAACGGCCATCGTCGTCGGCTTCGCCCGTGCGGCCCGTCATCACGTTGGTATCAACGTAAACCGGGTAGACGGGATCGGTGATTGCGACGGTGTTATTCGATCCGAAGATGTCGAGGATGTTGCTCGAGTCACACTTCGAACCGTCTGACACAAAGATCTCATCCGCCGAGACGTTGCAGTCGCGAGCTTTGTAGTCGTTATCGCAGATCGCGTTGCGAAGGAAATCGTATCCCTGTTCCGGTCCGTAGCCTCGGAAGGAGCCTCGTTCGGCGAGTTCGTCCGTTGCCTTGTGGATTGCTTCAACGATGGCTTGTGGTAGTGGTTCGGTGACGTCGCCAATGCCGAGCTTTATGACTCGGCTGGCAGCCTCGGGGTTGGCTTCGCAGAATGCGTTGACGCGGCGAGCGATCTCAGGGAACAAGTAGCCGGCTTTGAGCTTCAGAAAGTTGTCGTTGACCTGAACCATGGTCAGAAATCCTTGCAGAGTACGAGTGTATGACTGGGACGATGCCCAAATTTAAGCGGGAAATTCGCCGAGCTTCCGGCGGCAAAGGGCGGTAGTAAAACGGAGCCGCCGTGAAAACTCAAACCGCCGCTGCGAACTCCGGCAAGCACATCCGGAAAAGAGAATTGATTTGAAACACGTATTTTCAGTCTGTTTCGGACAATGTGGCGGCACCTGGGAACGCCTCGGTCCTGACTGATTTGTGCGAAGCATGTAGATTCGGTGCTGATAAATGCGTCTAAATACGGGTGTGAAGCCAAAAAACGACTTCGGAGCGAAGCAATCATGGTTCGATTCGGAACCGGATTGCAGCTTGTGGTCGATCCATCAATTCCTGGTTATGGATCGAGTCAGATTTTCAGAGACACATGTCAGTCGCAGGCTTATTAGATGTCCACCGTCCCCATCCTCATCGCCGAAGACGATCGGAAAAATATCGTCATCGATCGCCCGGCAATCGTCGTGGGTCGGTCTCGCCGTCGGTCTGATATTCGCATAGAGGACCAGTCGATTTCTGCCGTTCATTGTGAGATCGAAATCGGCGAAAACTGCCTGCAGGTTCGCAACCGCGGCCGCAACGGAATCCGCATTAACGGACAGAAGCGTGACGAAGGTGTGCTGCGTGATGGCGACGACTTCGAAATTGCACGGATGAAGTATCGAGTTCTGATGGAGGGCGATCCAAGCCATCCGAACACGTCGAAATTATCGAGCGATAACGACTGGTTCGTTCGTCTGGTCGGTCTCGAACTTGGACCGATGCCGTGGGCTGAGTTGTCGCTCATGGTTCAACGAGGCGAGCTGACTGAGACCGACGAGGTTCGTTGGAGCAGGCAACTCCTGTGGCGCCCGGCGGTCGAGGCCGATGGCTTGTTCTGCGTAAAAGTGAAAGATGCCGATTTGCCGGCGCAAGAATCGACAGTGCAACGGCCGGCAGAGTCTCGCGCTGCAGGCATCCCCGAGCTGACTGCCGAATCCGGCAGTCATGACAGCGACGATCAATCTGCAACGGTGAAATTTGAATTTTCGGACTTAGAGTCCAAAGATGGTTCGTTGGACTCATCAATGCATGACGGCAAGTCGCTGGCAGATACCGCGACTGATCTGCTCAATGAAATGGCGACGTCAGCCAAGACGTTCAGGTTGAGCGAGCCGCCGATCGACGACAGTGAAAATCAAGCACCAGTTTTGAGCAGCAACGAGGAACAGAGTGGCGATGATGCAGCATGGCGCCTGGAAGATTCGTCGACAGAAGAAGCGGCCGCGATCCAGGAGGAAGAACCGTCCGTATCTGCTTTGACTGGCAACAGTCTGTCACCATTGTCAGTTCCGCCTCCACTAAAAGCGTCGCCACAGACGATCCCGCAAACCTCGCCCCCGATCAACATCCCCAAGGTTGGCCGGTCCGATTCATGGCTCGACGTTGTTTACGAAAATGTTCTGGAACCAGTTCTTACTCGTGTCCCGATCCTGCAGACGTGGCCGGGAGTTGCGGCGGTGGTTGCAGTAGTGCTACTCATGTTTTTCATGATGAGTCCGTCTTACGAAGGTGCAGCCGTTTCCGGAAAAGTCACTCTCAACGGTCAACCGCTCACTGATGCAACGATCTCGTTCACGGATCTGAAGAACGGATTCGGCGCCAGTGCCATTGTCGGCTCGGATGGAACGTTTGAAGTCGTCACTCTGAAAGGTGGAATGAAACCGGGCATGTACAGTGTTGCCATCATGCCTCTAAAACCTGAGTCCCCCGAAGTTGTCAGCGAACTTCAGCGTCAGTTCGCGAAATCTCAAGACGTCGGCATGCACACCCAGGAGATGATGATGGCAGAAGATGAATCAGGCTACCGACCAGGCGATTCCTCAAAAGAGCCGGAAGAAGAAACTTTCGAACTCCCGGGAACGACGATCCCGCTGACCAGCCGATCGATTCAGACCAGCGGTATTTTGAAAGAGATTACCGAAGAAGGCCCTAATGAACTGCTGATCGAATTGGTCGCTAATCCCGGTTGATCTGGTCGGGGCCTTTGCCAGCGGTTTTGACGTAGGTGCTGCCCTGCTTTTCGTACCGCGTGAAGCCCATATTTTCGAGCTGGTGAGGGTCTTTCAGTTTTCGCTCGATGGCTGTTTGTGAGTGGCTGCCGGCGACGAACGGGGCGACGACGACTCGTTTGACCGGTTCGCCGGTTTCTGGATGCTCGGTCAGCGCGTCGTCACGAATGCCCTGCATGATTTCAAAACGTTCGCCCGGCTGTCTGTCCTCGCGAACTACTTGGTAGACGTAGAGCGGCATCTCTGAAAACTCCTCGGTGCATTGTCGAAAACATGATTTACGGTCGCGAACAAGTCGTCCACCGATCGTAGCGACGGGAGATTCAGACAAGCAAGCGCCGAGTTCCGAGTAACGGTTGCTACTCGGGAACGCTCGCTGCTTCGGCCGCACGTCGTTCGTTTAATCGTTCGAGGACTCCCGAAACTGCACTCTCGACCGTAACCAGTTCCGGCCCGTCGCCGGTTCGCCATTTTATTTCGACGTTGCCTTCTTTCAGGCCTTTGCCGCCGATGACCAGCCTTAGCGGAATTCCGATCAGATCGGCATCCTTGAACTTAAAGCCCGGCCGAGCTTTTCGATCATCCATTAATACGTCGACGCCAGCAGCGATCAGTTCATCGTAACACCGATTGGCGACGCTCATGACTTCTTCGTCAGCGATGTTCAGCGGAACGATCAGCAGTTCGTACGGAGCGATCGACAGCGGCCATACCAGGCCATTGTCATCGAATTTTGTTTCACAGAGCGAGGCGATGATTCGGTTCACACCTATTCCGTAGCAACCCATGATGATCGGATGCTTCTTTTCGGTCTCGTCGATGTAGTTGGCATCGAGCGATTCCGAGTACTTCGTTCCGAGTTTGAAGACGTGCCCGATTTCAATGCCGTTGACGATTTCGAGAGTTCCTTCGCACTTCGGGCAGGCATCACCGCTGCCAGCGTTGCGGAGGTCGTGCGTGGTCGATAGTTCGTAATCTCGATCGACATTGACACCGGTGTAATGTTTGTCGGCTTCGTTGCCTCCGGTGACGGCGTCGACGATCTGAGCGACGTCGTGATCGGCGATGATGTCACACTTGATACCGACCGGTCCGGCGAATCCCGTAGGAGCACCGGTCACAGCCAGAACGGTCGCGTCGTCAGCCAGTTCTACGTTCGTCGCGTCGAGGGTTCGACGAATCTTGCCTTCGTTGGCTTCGTGGTCGCCGCGGATGAGTACGGCGACTGGTTTGTCGTCGGCCTGATAGATCAACGTTTTGATCATCTGCTGCGTTTCGCAGCCGAGCATCTGGCTCACCTGATCGATCGTCGTGATTTTCGGCGTGTCAACCTTCGTCAGATCTGCGCACGAATTTGGTTGAGCGATCGTGGCAGCTCCGCGGCCGGTGTCAGCTCGTTCGAGATTCGCAGCGTAAGAACACTTCGGACATCGCACGATTTCGTCTTCACCGTTGCCGGCAGGACACATGAATTCGTGGGATGCGTCACCGCCGATCGGACCGCTTTCGGCTTCGACCGGCAAGTATTCCAGTCCGCATCGGGCGAAGATTCGACAGTAAGCTGCGTACATCGCGGTGTAAGCCTCGTCGAGTTGCTCGACGCTCGTACTGAAGCTGTAGGCATCCTTCATCAGGAATTCACTGGTTCGTAGAACGCCGAAGCGAGGACGTTCTTCGTTGCGGAATTTCGTCTGAATCTGGAACAGCGTGAATGGGAGCTGCTTGTAAGTCGTAACGACTTTCGAAATGAGGTCGGTGATGACTTCTTCGTGAGTTGGCCCCAGAGCCATGTGGATCTTGCGGTCTCCGCGTTTTACTTCGAAGTTGATCAGCACGTTGCCAAACGCGTCCTTACGCCCGGTTCGCTCGAACAGGTCAATCGGCTGCAGAGCCGGCATGTGAATCTCGATGGCTCCCGCTCGTTCCATTTCTTCTCGAACGATCGCTTCGGCTTTGCGAAGAGCACGATAGCCGAGCGGCAGGTATGAGTACGCTCCGGCCATTAACTGCTTAATCAGACCGGCTCGAAGCATCAACTGGTGCGAAGGGACTTCGGCATCTGACGGAATTTCCTTGAGGGTCGGAATGAGAGTTTTGCTCCAGCGCACGGTGGATTCCTGACGTCGTCTTTAAGAAATTGAGAACCGCACGGATAGTTGTCGCACGGAAATAATGCGATCGCGAGGGCGGGATTCTAGGCTGGCCGTGACGCTGCCGGAAGCATGATCGTAATCTGGCTCGAATCTGCGGGACGGTCGTCAAACGGCCAGTTATTGATCCCCGCGATCGATCCGAGGTTCTACGCGTCCGCGAGAATTCCGGAAATGATCCACTGGTCGACTTCGCGAAGTGTAAGCTTATTGACCAGAGAGTCGGTTTCCGATGCATTTACAGAAACGGACACGTCGGCGCCGGCGGCGATCAACTGTCGGGCGTTGTTGCGAACACTGCTTGTCGTTTGCCAGGCAGATCGCCCGCCCGATGCTGCAAGGAAGAATCGCTTCTCGTTAAGTTTGGCTTTGTCAGCGAGTAACTTCGCCGCCGAAGGAAGCGATCCGCCGAACGCGATGCAGCCTCCAAACCACTCGGGCTGATGCATTGCCAGAAGAAGTGCGACAGATGCGGCGTCGCCCGCTCCGGCCAGGAAGATTCGCTCGGTGTGAACGTTCAAAACTTGCCGGACGGATCGCACGGCGTTGACAACTCGGTTCTCGACATCGACCAGCCGTTTCAGAAACTCGACGGGCATGTCAAAGTCGTCTTGATCGGATTCGTTTTTTTTGAACAGGCACTCATCAACGGCCAGTCCCAGATAGTTTTGTGGACTCATCGCAGCGATGTGGTCGAGCGAGTCGTCGACGCCGTAGCCTTTGCTCGTCAGCCACACGACGAGCGGGTACGCGTATCGCGGCTCGTAGCTTTCCGGAATTGTTCCGGCCGAAAAATCGTTGACCTGCCAGAACTGAACGTCGCTTTGTGGCTCGGGGGCGGCCGTCCAGGGTTCGGCAGGAGAGAATTCCGAATCGCGGCGTGAGGAATCACGAAGATCGTTCGGCTGTGATGGCAAATCATTTCTGGGATGCATCATCGCAAGTTGCTCCGTTCAACTGTCACGATCTGAAATGCGGCAGGCAGTTCCGTAACGTAAGTTCCAGACTGACCAGCAAACACCGAACTTCGACTGATTTCTCCGATGGGAAATTTTTTCCCCGGACAGGCGGTCGCTTTTACGTCTCGATGAGCGATCACCTGAGACTCAGTCAGTTGGTATTCGTGCTTGAGGACGCTAACCAGACGTTTGACACTCGCCAGCTGAGCGTCTGACGGATCAGTTTCCTCAAAGTTCCCGACAAGGCAGATGCCAATGCCGTACTCGTTGTATTCGTTATTTGGACTTTTGGCGTGAGCACCGTGTATCTGCTCTCGCCAGCGGAAGGTGGATTGAATCTCGCCATCGCCCATCCCTTTCCCGTTTCCAATGAGAAAGTGATAGCCAATCCCGTCCCATCCACGATCGATGTGAGCTTCGTGAACGCTTTCAACAGAACCGGCAGACGACGCCGTATGGTGAAGCACGATGTGACGCCACTTTCGAGCCGGAGCATCGGGCTTCCACAAATTTTGAACGACTACAGGTGAGGCAGGACTGAATGCTGGTTGCTGGGCCGGGGCCTGGACCGTCGGAATAGAACCAACCGTTGACTGCATCGGTGATGGCATACAGCCGGCCAGCAGCCCAGCAGCCATCACCGGTAAGGAAAATCCAATAGCTTTGTCCATCGCGCCCTCCCTGACGCTCTGTGACTAGACGTATGTTCACGATCCCTCGTGCTGCAGTGTCGAGACTGTAGTGGCGGTTTGATTTGAGTGTCAACTTCTTGTGAAAGAGGCAACTGGTTACGACAATAGGATTTCCTGTAATAGACCGGATGTGCCGATTATTCTGATTAGGGAGTTTTCTGCACGCCGCGATGTGACGGGAAGCTGCTGGAAATGGCTCAAATTGGCATACGTACGTTTGATTAAATATGTTCAAGGAAGTTACATAAGGTTATATAGAGTTAAAATGACGCTTGTTTAGATTACTGGTTGTTGAATGCCCTAACAGAAATCTACGAATGTGGATGTGTTGATTGATGGTGGAGTAATTCGGAGTCTGAAATTGTTCGGATGTCGAATGGTGGCGGTATTAAAGCCTCGCCTCTTACTCTCGTCGCTAAGCAGAGACCTAAGCCGCACATTTTCCCTACTCATCAATCTGCCTCCGGAGTCGACCTGCCATGCCCGTTTTCTCAGTTTTGGATCTTCAGACTCTCGCACAACGCGTTCTTGAGTCAGCCGGAGTTCCGAATGTTGATGCGGAAATCGTTTCGAAAGAGCTCTCCGAAGCCAACGCTGTCGGACACGACAGTCACGGCGTGATGCGGCTCATGCAGTATGTGCAGTTTATCGATGACGGTTTCGTGAAGTTGGGAGCTGAGGTTGAGACCGTGCGGTCTGGAGGTTCTTTCACAATCCTGGATGCCAACTTCAACTTCGGACAGGTCGCGGCGAATCTCGCCGTTGAACGAGGAGTTGAACTTGCGCGAAATGCCGGCACGGCGACGGTCATGATCCGCAACTGTAATCATGTTGGTCGGCTGGGGTCGTACTCGAAGAAAGCTGCCGAGCAAGGTTGCACAACCACGATGGCAGTCAACGCTCCCGGACCTGGCGGCGTTGCACCGTTCGGCGGCATCGAGCGAAAACTTGGGACGAATCCGATTTCAATGTCCGCACCGTGGGGAGACTCATCGCTGGTTCTCGACATGACGACCAGCGCGTC
>CALGTK010000133.1 GCA_937904325.1 uncultured Planctomyces sp. | reverse complement strand
CGTTTCGACATTGCCGTCTTCGGCTCGTGCCGCGATGTCGACGGCTTCGACCTTCAGTTGTTGCAGGGTTTTACAGCGGGCACGGAGGTCTTCGTCGCCGAAACGATCAGCTTCGATCAAACGACGCTTCAGGTCGGCAACGGCAACTCGATCCGGAATGGCAGAATTCGCGGTCGCAGTATTGGCCACGGCGGGATCGCCGTCTGCAGCCGCTGAAGATCCTGTTCCATCGCCGTCAGCCATCTCGGTGCCTGTTTCGTTCCATCATTGCCTGGTCATCAGAGCGTGTAGGTGCTGCATTTCGAGACTGATGATAGGAAGGCTGTGCGCAATCAACCACGCATTGTGATGGCGTTTTACGGTTCAAAAAAGAGTCGGCTGAATTTGTTGTACGAGTACGGCTTGTTTTCTACCGGTTGTCGACAACGGGTAGTCGTCCAGTTGCTCGGCAGTGACCCAAGCCAGGTCTTCGTTCGCTTTAGGAGTGGCATACTTTGTCGAGGCAAGAAAACATAAGAGGCTGATGCGGTATCTCGTGACGCTGTGCCGTATTTCTTTGAGGAAGCGATCTAATTCGATGTCGGTGCCCGTTGCTTCGTGCACAGATTGTTCAATCATCGAGATTAGTTTCTGGGGGACCGTGCCGGCTGCTGTCAGCCTCGACGTCGGCATAATCGATTTGGCATCGCCCAGTGGGAACCGAACAAAGTCCCACAGGCCGGCCCACCGTTGTCCTTCGGGGTAGCGTCTTAACAGGAAGTGATCATCGTGTTGAATGGCGACGGAAACTTCGACCACTTGCGTGATGTCAGGCTTCTGTTCGGCTATTGGAATTTTGTTTTGGTGGTCGGCTGTCGCCGCTCTGCAGTGTGAATGCAACGGGCACTCCGGACATTTCGGCTCGTTCGGCGTGCAGACCGTTGCCCCGAGATCCATCAGCGACTGATTAAACGGACCGACGTTTTTTCGCGGCAGAAGATGTTCCGCGAACGCCCATAGAACTTTCTGACTGTGAGTTGCTCGCGGATTTTCTTCGAGGCATAACAGGCGGCTGTACAGTCGAAGGGTGTTGGCTTCGACAATCGCTCCGGGTAGATCAAACGCGAATGACATGATCGCGCCAGCGGTGTAGCGACCGATGCCGGGCAGGGCGATGAGTTCGTCTGTCGTCTGGGGAAAGACGCCGTCGCTGAGCTCGACAAGGAGCTTTGCCGCCTTGTGGATGTTGCGAGCCCGGCTGTAGTAGCCCAATCCTTCCCAGTGCCGAAGCACTTCGTCTTGCTCTACTTTGGCAAGATCGTGAATTGTCGGGAATCGAGTGATGAAACGTTCGAAGTACGGAACGACCGTCGCGACGGTCGTTTGTTGCAGCATGATTTCGCTGATCCAGACGCGGTAAGGATCGCCAATGTTTCGCCACGGAAAATCGCGAGCCCTTTTTGCGTACCATGCTTTCAGGCTGCGGCGGAATTTTGTGAGCGCCGCTGTGTCGTACGGTTCAAACAGCGGTTCGTCGTTTTTCTTGCGACTCATCTTCGCTTTCAAATTGGTGCGGGCAACGGCTGATCGATCACGGATTCCGTCAGCGTTAGATGTACGAATTCTGTCAGGCGACGGCAGTTTCGTCCACAAAGACCGATCCCGACAGGCAATCCGCAATCGCCGATCTGGCCTGAGCAATGTTGTCGGCTTTGGCGGCCTGCCAGGCTTTGTCGAGCCATTGAATCTGCCGATAAGAGATCGGGATGTTTGTACTTGTCGGCGGAACGTCTGGGATCAGTTTTTCAACGATTGTGGCGATCAGTTTTTCAACGCCGTGTCCAGTTACTGATGAAACTCGCACTGCATCATCAGGAATGGCTGCCGGCCATTGATCGGGAAGGTCGGCTTTGTTCGCAACGATGATGGCCGGCGGCTCATCCCCGGATTCTGACTTATGAAAATAGGAGAGCAATTCCTCATCTTCAGCTGTCGGTGGGCAGGAAGTGTCCAGCAGCAGGCAGGCGAGATCAGCTGATTCTACCGTGCGTCGGGCACGTTGAATTCCTGCCTGCTCAAGTTCATCTTTTGTATTTCGAATTCCAGCAGTATCCGCCAGTTGAAACGGCCAGCCGTCGAACGCGGTCATGCCGGTAACGACGTCACGGGTTGTGCCGGGCTGGTCAAAAACGATTGCTCGTTCGAAGCCGAGCAGAGCGTTGATCAGCGTGCTCTTACCAACGTTGGGGCGACCTGTAATGACGATTTTCCAGGGCTGTGTCAGGTGCAGGCCAAGCTGTGAGTATGCCAGCAGTTCGACCAGTCTTGGCGTTAATTCGGCGAGGTCGAGCTGTAACAACTGCGTAAGTGCATCTTTTAATCGACCGGAATCCTGTTCGAGCATTATTGCTGCAGTTCGAATTGTTGTTGCCTGGGAAATCGCATCAGCTAATTCGAGGTCGACGGGCGAAGAGATCATTGCCTGTTGAGTTTGCCAGTCAACGATTGAAGCTCCTTCTGCCTTCAACGATTCCAGGATTCGATTGACGGCTGCTCGGCCTCCGTGGCAGGAGACTTCGACGGCATACTTATCGGTCCGGCACACGACGACATCTTCACTTGTCGAGTCGCTTGTCCAGTGACCGTAGCAAAGTCGTCCGACCGGGTGTTGCGAAAGTGGTCGACCACTGACGGAGACAAAAGCCGCGTCGATAATGCTGGTGGGCAGGTCAGCGTTAGCTGGCTTCGCTGCGAGGATACGGATGACGGCTACGGCGCCTCTTCCCGAAGGCGTCAGCAACGCCGCCGTCACATTGGGATCGGCAGATGGTCGTTCAGGGGAAGGCATGGAGTGACTGTACGGTGAGGATTGATTCCCGTCGCGGAACGAGATTGACGCTGGTTAGTGGCAAAAATTAATCGGGGGTGCAACGGTCTTCTCGAATCGCGGAAGATTGTTTCAGGAAGCCTGTTCGCCTGCCAGCACGGCTGTCACGACTCGGCCAACGGCGGGGGCGACGCTGGAGACTGTCGCAAGGACATCGTCGCTTGAGGTGCCTTCAAAGTCGTCGTCTGTTGCGACGTTGGAAACAACGGAGAGACCCAGAACACGAATGCCAGCATGCTGGGCGGCGATTACTTCGGGAATCGTCGACATGCCGACAACGTCCGCGCCGAGCTTTCTAACCATGCGATACTCGGCCGGTGTTTCGTAAGTCGGGCCTGACAAAGCGAGGTAGATTCCATGATGAGCTCGTAGTCCTTCGTTTTTTGCTGCGGACTTCGCGCGGCTCGCGAGTTGCCGATCGTATGGTTGGCTCATATCCGGGAACCGAGGTCCCATTTCGTCGTCATTCGGGCCTCGCAGAGGACTGCCCCACATCATGTTGATGTGGTCATCGAGAATAACGACATCTCCGCTACGATATTTCTGGTTTACTGCGCCGGCGGCGTTGGAGACAACCAGTGACTGAATTCCCAAAGCGAACATCAGTCGAATCGGATAGACGATGGCATCAAAGTCGTGACCTTCATAACGATGAAGACGACCGTCGATAAGGCAGACTGGAAGGTTTGCGATTTTTCCGAAAAGTAACCGGCCACGATGTCCGGGAGCGGTTGCCTGGGGATAATGCGGGATATCTGTTCCGTCGATGATGACGACTTCGTCAAGCGAGTCACTTAGTGATCCGAGCCCCGACCCAAGTACAACCCCAGCCACCGGTGTGTCGGTGTAGAAGCTGCGGATGTGCTCAACACTCTCGTTAAGTTTCACTTGAAGATTGGTCATGCGTTACTTGGTTTTTAAATCGTCGTCTGACACGACGAACGGTCGGATTTCCAGACTCACGAATCGCGATGCAATCAGTTCTTGACGCGCGATGAAGCTGGCCACTCTGTATATCTCGAATTACCAGAATGGATGTCAGTCAACAAGTAGTCAGCTATATTGAAAGTCACAATATCTGATGGACTAGTCATCTGGATGTCGTCATTTGTCAGTGACTGCATGTCAAGCAGTGGAACGACACAATAACGAGTTTGCGACATCGTTAACTGGAATTATTAATTACTGAAATCACTTGTTCACAGTTTTTTTCACGTGCGTGGTGAGTGAGCAGTTTCAACTGGTGTGCGGCGTTTTCGTCGTCGACCGGGCGACTCATCTTGAGGGACGCTGTCGCAGTTCGGAAAATTTCAGTTGCGATCGCTTTGCAGGCCGATCTTCCGCCACCATGCTCTGTAGCAGAGCATCTGAGACTTTGTCGGAGTCTGCTGTTGGCCTTTCAATACGGACTCGCCTGACGGACTTGAAGGTGCCGGTACCGTCAAAGCTGTCAGCAGGGAAACTCCCGAGCACAGAGCGAACGATTCCTCGGTTCCACACGTCAGAAGGCGCATTGACAGAATCAACCGACGAGAATGCCAGTCGGACGCCGGCAAGAACGAACTCCCAGACAGGTTCGTCTGTTGCTGCGATGATCTCCCTCATCTGTGACTGCCCGAATTCGAGAGATCGGCTGTTTTCGAATGCAAACGCGTCGAGTTGGTAGTTCAGGACGAGATGTCCGATCAACAGGTCTGACCAACGTTCGGACTTTCTTCGTAGCCGTTCGACCTGTGACATCTTCACGCACGGAACCTGCAGCGTGTTGACCATCAAGGTGAGGCAACGGTTGCGGGCTTCGGTGTGTCCTTTCAACGTGTGTCGAGCGATTGGTCCACCAACGGCGTCCTTTCGGTGGAGGTCTGCCGCTGTCAGGATTGCCGCCCAGACGCGTGTGAGAATTTCCGTGACAAAGACTTCAGCGATTAGCGGTTCAGCGGTCTTCCAGAGTCGAAGATGATCTTCGGGCGGTGTCACGCCAGCCTCGCTGATCAGGCCGTCCAGCTGCCTGAACCAGTCCATCGTGCGTCCTCGGCAACACTTCCAGTAGTCATGCAAGTGCTGGTCTGGAATTGCCGCCGTGCTCTCGATCAGAAAAGTTGATCTTGCCGACGCGAACGCTGCGGTTTCTGTAATCTGTCGAAGTGTCAATGACATTTCGGCTCCGGGTGACGTAATCCCCAGACGATTGGTTCGCAACTGATAATGTGATGGTTCAGTGATCGTGTCTGAGATCACGGTTGCTCAAAATCAGTCGTTCACCAGGCTCGCATGGGAACTCTGGGCTACAGGTTGGCGAAGCAGCAGGCTGGAAGCTCACCGCAAGTGACAGACGAATAAAGCAAACCGAGTGCCGAAACTCGAAAGAGGTCAGGCTGTAACGGTCTGTCAGGAACGCCAGGCGTGGATGGTCAATTGAGCACCAATGAGTGTTTCACGCGGCGTTTCGCATTTGCATCGCGTTGTCGATACGCATCATTCAGCGGAGACTGGAGCTGCAAAATGTAAACCGGGATGTGTCAAGAAGTCTGAGCAACTAAAGGACACGGAGGCAATGCTTGTTTGCATCGGTGTTGAAGCTGCGAGTACTTGAGGGGCTACTCGATCAACGAAAACTGGTAACGCCTGGTGCAGGGCGAGGTTCCGCGATCCTGGAATCGAAGGAACGCCAGCATTGAGTGCGGCGCAGCTTGAACATCGCGTGGTCTCGTAATCAGTCAGCCAGCTGGGCTGAGACAAAAACGGAAGCCATCATCACGGCGGCCGTTTCGATCCTCAGAAGTCGGGGGCCCAGGCTTACCAGGCGAGCGTTTTTCGACACGGCCTGCGTGATTTCTTCGTCGCTGAATCCACCTTCGGGGCCGATGACTGCCGTCATCTGAGGATTTGTTGCGGCTTTTTTCGTTTTAGCGGCAGCGGCAATTTCGGCGAGACTTTCTGAAACAAGCGACGAAGTAAAAGACACTCCGCCCGGATGGGCGACGACGACGCTCTTTTCAGTGCATTGTTTCTTAAGAAACTCTGACCACTCGACAACTGGCGAGATGGTCATTAGTCGCGACCGGACGCACTGTTTGCTTGCGGCAATGATGCTTTGTCGCAGAGTGTCAAGTTTCGATCCTCGCGGATCGACCACTGATCTCGATGTCTTCAGCGGAATGATATTCGTGACACCGAGTTCGACGGCCTTCTCAATTAGCCAGCCTGCTCGTGATGCTTTTGGAAGTGGCGTAGCAATCGAAAGTCGAGGGCCTGGCACGTCAGGCACCGTTTCGATTTTACTGACGTCGAGAGTTGCTGCGTGGCGAGTCACAAAAGTCAGTTTGGCATCCGCTTCCTTGCCTGTGCCGTCGAAGAGACGAACTTTGTCGCCGACCTGATGTCGTGTCACTCGGATCATGTGATGGAACTCAGGACCGCTGAACGAGACCGTTCCTGACCGGAAATCGTTTTCAACAAAAAATCTTGAGGCCATGGTCAGTACTCATCGTTGTCAAAGATTCAGATGTCAGTTTCAAACGCTGGCAGCCGTGATTCGCCGCCAATGACACTCGGATGGTTTCCTGGATTTTCCAGCAAAGACGTACAATTCAAATTATTGGATCGGGCTGGTTTCGGTGCTCGCCAACGGCGGGCGATGATTCCCAATGAAGTTGGAGAATCAACCTTTACGCAACCCGAGTGATTGAAGAATCAAAACAGCCAAAGCCAGTCGCGACTGCCAGGCGACGACTGCAGGTCTTTCGTATAGCACGAACTCAAGCGTTTTTCTATCAGCATGCAACACACCGGAAACGTGTCAATGTGGTGAGATGACCGTCTGGACGTGGGCGATGCATTCCAGTGATTGTTGAATAGAAAATTTGTTCATCTTGAAGTTCACCGGAATCGCCAGGTCTGAGAAGCAAAACGCCATTCTCTGTGAGAAAAAGAAGGATGGAGCTCTCTAAGAAAGAAGTATGGAGCATTCCGCAGGTGCGGACTGCTGCTGAGGGAAGTTAGGTCTCACCCCATCCCTCAGCAACGAAGAGATGCCATTTTCCGACACGTCGGCACCTACTCATAAAGAAACTGCTCGTATGTCCTTCAGGAATCTCACGGTATTCTCAGTTGATATCAGCAAAGCTGCTCAGAACCACGGGCGTTGCCTGGTACTTCAATGGTGAAATATCCAGGATGCCGACTTGTCAAACTTGTGTGTACACCGATGTTTTCATGTGAGTCGGGCGAAAGAGACCAGAATCGAAGACATAAAATCAGAAGTTGTGGCTGGCTGAATTGCTTTGCAGCAGCGACTGAGAAATGGATGACGGGACATGGCTGCTGCTAACAAGTTTGCTTTGGAAAACGGATTCGCGGATGAGTACCCGTTTGAGTCTCATTTTGTCGACGTCGATGGTCAAAAGATTCATTACGTCGATGAAGGCTCCGGTGAAACGATCCTCTGCGTCCACGGGAATCCGACCTGGTCATTTGCATGGAGAAATGTTGTTCGAAAGCTGAGAGATCACTACCGGGTCATTGCCATTGATCATCTGGGATGTGGACTTTCCAGCAAGCCACACGGTCACACTTATTCTCTGGCTGGACACATCTCGAATCTTCAGTCGCTGGTCACGCAACTCGATTTGAATCAGATCACACTGTTTGCTCACGACTGGGGCGGGGCGATTGGGATGGGAACGGCCGGAAAACTTCCCGAACGATTCTCGAGGTTTGCTCTGTTTAACACAGCGGCGTTTCGATCACAGAATATCCCGTTGAGAATTGCCATCTGCAGGATTCCGTTTGTGGGAACGTTTGCCTTACGCGGGTTGAACGCGTTCAGTCGAGCAGCGTTGACGATGGCGGTCGAGAAACCGATGACTTGTGCGGTTAAACGAGGCTATCTTGCGCCATACAATTCCTGGGCAAACCGTGCGGCAGTGAATGCTTTCGTGAAGGACATTCCACTGAAAGCGTCGCATCCGTCGTGGCAGACACTCGTTGATGTCGAAGCCGGGCTAAAGCAATTCAAAAAGCACCCGATGATGCTTGTCTGGGGCGAGCGTGACTGGTGTTTCACGACGAATTTTCTCGACGAGTTTGAGCAGCGATTTCCCAAGGCGGAAACACTAAGAATTCCTGACGGCGGCCACTACATCTTCGAGGATTCTCACGAGAAATTTCTGCCTCGCGTCGCAGAGTTTCTCAGCCAGCATCCCCTTGCGTGAATTTAATCTCAGAAGTCACCACTAAGGACTTCCTGCCCGGATCGCGTCGACAGGTCCACCAGAACTTTGTGGTCGGTTGTGTCGCTGAGGAAGCGGACGGCGCCGTCACCGAGTAGAAAGTGCGCTCCGCCAGTGTGCCAGCTCCAGAAGTGATCGGTGTGAGTTCCATTGGCATCTCCGGGAATCAGACCGATCTGCATATCGACGAACGAGTCCTGCGTGCTACCGCAAAGCGTCCAGCCAATGTTCAACGCTTTGGGAATACCGCGTTCTCCCACTGCGATCGTTGAGGAGAGACCGTCGATGACGTCGCGAAATCGCGTTGCGCTGTCGACGTAGAAGATGCCGTTTTTCGAAGTGGGGGTGTCGCCACTTACGCCGGGGTAGCTTCCGGGAGCGTGCTGTCCGAGTGGACTGTCCGAGACTCGTCCGGAATTGGGATCGCTTGGGCAACTATAGAGAGGGATCAAATCATCGAGTGGGTTGTCGGGCATCGTCACCAACGCGTAGGTGAAGCATTCGGGGTCGAATTCGAAGTCGAGTTGCTCGTACAGCGTGGCCTGGTCGACGTATGGAAGGAGCATTGATCGAAACGTCCAGTGCCGCAGTGCGACTTTTCCCATCGGCATTGTGCTGTGAGCATCGTGGTAGTTGTGGATCGCGATGCCCCATTGTTTGAGGTTGCTTTTGCATTGGCTTCGTCGAGCCGCCTCGCGAGCCTGTTGTACGGCAGGCAGCAGCAGCGCAATGAGAATCGCAATGATCGTGATAACGACCAGCAGCTCAATCAGCGTAAAGCCACGTTTGCGATTTGCTGAATGCATTTTTTGTGACAACCCGTCGCAATCAGAATACTTGGCCTGTGATCTAATACGCGTCACAGGGAAGATGTTGCTGGCGATGCTTATGTTTCTGGCAGTTTCAGATCAACTTGCAGTGTCGCCTCGGCGCCATCCAAAACGGAAACCGGCAGCGATGCAACGGATTCATACTCTTGCGGAATCTTAGTTCCAGAATTCTCCGGAATTGCGATTCCCTTAAATAGGGCGACTCCGGAAGTCAGATCCTGAGAAACTTCCAGTTGTATGATGACGGTGTAGTCTCCCGGAACTGGTCCATCTGAGCGACTGAACTGATATTCGCCATCGACGAGTGAGGCTCTTGCAGCGGGTCCTTGGGTGCTCTCACGCGGTACAAAGTCGACAAGTCCAGATCGGCCCTCTGCGCCCGCAATTCGACCATGCAGGGCTTGCCGAGGGATGCCGGTATTTCCGCAGCCATAAATCGCAGTTGCGACGGCGATGGATAGCCAGCAACTGGCGTTTCGTAATGTCGATCCGCAATTCATACTGGGAACCGAAACGAAAAATGGTGTGGACTGACAACGCTCTTCCAATGTTTTCGCAAATCCAGTCAGATTTTTGACGCAATTGTGCCATTGCACCCGCCGCGTGAAGCGATTGCAAGGCGAGCCCGGCCAAAACGTCTGGTCCGGCACATTGTAGCGCGCTTGACTGGAAGATTCTGTTGAGATGGCCTGATCGGGAAAGTCATTGCGAGCCAGGCGAATCCTGTGCGGATCGTTTGCTCGCTGGATAGCAAGCGAGCAATCTGATAAACCGCGTACCTGTTCGGCAGTATGCCGGTAATGTTCACGAAATGATTGATCTGGTTTGATTTAAAAGATCAGGAACACAGATAAATGGAAAATCTGCTAAACAGCCTGCTTGAATTGATCATCGCAGTGTGGAATCTCGTCGAAAGCCTGTTTCATCTGATTCTGCCTTGGACACCGCTGGTTGCCTGGGTGGCGTTCTGGCTGTTGGCAGTCAACTGGGTCAAGTACCGAGCCGTACTTCTCAAAGGTGGCTGGACGGGGCTGGCGTTCATCGGCTTGATAATGATTATGATCTGGGGGTTGATCGCGCCACCGGTCGACGGTGTACATCACGTTTTTGGCCTCAGCCTGAGCAACTTCGTTGGTAAGACTGTTTACGTGACCGCACTGTTTTCGATTATGTTCCTATGCGGATCGGTTCAGTTAAGCGGTGCCTGCGGATCACTGATCTGCTTCAAGCATGCAGACGAAGAGCCGGCGGATCACGGTCACGCCGCGGTTCACTGATTCCGGAATTCGGTTTCGAAACCCGGAAGGCAGGTTGCGGTGGCAAGTGATCAGGAACTTCGAACGCTTATCAACACGATCGTCACGGATCAGCGTGCTGCTCGTCGATTCATGTCCAGATTCCAGGAGCGACCTGGGACCTCGCGTCTGAACATCAGCGATGACCAGTCGAAAGATGTCGCGAGGTCTTTAGGCGGTTCGCGTCTGTCGGGCATCGCCTGGCCGGATGCGAAATCGGCCAGCTTTGAAATTCCTATCCAGCGAAGTTAATGATGCCTGTCATGTGGTCGTCAATCACGATTGTTCCGACGGTTGCTCCGACGGTTGTTCCGATTGGTATCGTCGACGTGGGTAGCTATGGTCTTTGACTGGCGGCTTTGCAAGGGCATCGTCGGTATATCACTCGGCTCCAAGATAAATTGCCATCATGATTTGCGTTAGTATCGGCCGAACTCGGCACAAGATGATAACCCTCGAGCACCGCGCCCTTGCCGATCGAGGAGCGAAGCTCGTCGAGTTGCGGCTGGACTGGCTGTCTCGGCTTCCCGATCTTGGGCGTCTGATCGATAACCGTCCGACGCCCGTCATCATTACTTGCCGCCGTCGGGAAGACGGAGGGCGATGGCGAGGGAATGAAGATCAGCGAATGACGGTTCTGCGTTCTGCAATTGTTGCCGGCGTTGATTACGTCGACATCGAAGAAGATATTGCGAAATCCGTCCCGCGATACGGTGATACCAAGCGGATCATCAGCTATCACAACTTTGAAGAAACGCCAGCCGACATCGAGCAGATTCACGCTCGAATGTACAAGCTCGATCCGGACATCATCAAGATCGTGACCATGGCAAACTCGCCTGGTGACGCGGCGAAGATGTTAGAGATTTCGAAGAGTTCGGATATCCCGACTATCGGATTCTGTATGGGCGAGATGGGACTTTTCAGTCGAATTCTCTGCGGACGATTTGGCTCACCGATCACTTACGCGACGTTCAGCCGCGATCGGGAACTCGCCCCGGGGCAGCTTTCGTTTGAAGAAATGCGAGATATTTTTCGATACGACGAAATTACACCGGACACCCGGATCTTTGGAGTAATTGGAGATCCGATTGGTCACAGTCTCAGTCCGCTGGTTCATAATTTTGCGTTTCAGGCGGCCGGCATCGATGCCGTATATTTGCCGTTGCGTGTTCCGCAGGACACACTCGCGAAGTCACTGGATGACCTCGACGGTATTGGCATGCGAGGTTTCAGCGTCACGATTCCGCATAAACAGGCTGCTGCTGACTACTCGCAGGTTTCATCGGAGTCTGTTCGGGCCATCGGTGCCGCTAACACATTGCTTCGCAGTGAAGTTGATGATTGGCACTCAGAGAACACCGATTACGACGCGGCGCTTACGTCCGTCTTACTTGGCATCGACAAGGGGAATCCAAACGAAGCAAGCCTTGCAGGGCAGAAAGTGATACTCCTTGGCGCGGGCGGGGCCGCTAGAGCCGTCGCACTGGCTATGGTTCGCTCAGGAGCGATCGTTACGATCGCTGGCCGGACTCACAAACGGGCGATCGCGCTGGCGGACGAGATCGGCTGCCAGCATTGCAGTTGGGAAAACCGAGGAGCTGGCGAGCCTGACATTCTCATCAACTGCACGCCAGTCGGGATGCACCCCAACGTTGATGACACTCCGTATGCTGAGCATTGGCTGACCGAAAACATGGTTGTCTTCGACACGGTCTACAATCCGGAAACGACATTGCTTATCAAGGACGCTAACGCCAAAGGGTGTCGAACCGTCTCCGGTATCGAGATGTTTGTCCGGCAGGCGGCTCAGCAGTTCGAGATGTTTACCGGCCAACCCGGCCCGCTCGATCAGATGCGCATGACCGTTCGGCGTGCAATCTCTCCGCTGGGTGATCTGCCTTAGGATGAGCCGAGTAGCGAGAGCGAAGGCTTGAGGTGTGGTAGCCCGCTACCGGGTTACAGCCACTCAGCGACCTGCGGTGCGAAGTAAGTAAGGATGATGTCTGCGCCGGCTCGTCGAATGCCGAGAAGCGATTCCAGGACGACAGCTTTTTCGTCCAGCCAGCCAGCTTCGGCTGCGGACTTGATCATCAGGTATTCGCCGCTGACCTGGTACGCCGCGACGGGCAGGTTTGTTTCGTCCCGCAATGTTCTGATGATGTCGAGGTAAGCGCCTGCGGGTTTAACCATAACGATGTCGGCGCCTTCGCCTTCGTCGAGTTCCAGTTCACGTAGCGCTTCACGAACGTTTGCTGGATCCATCTGGTAGGTTGACTTGTCTTTGGGGATCGGTCGATCACTTGACTTTTTCGGTGCCGAATCCAGGGCTCCACGAAACGGGCCATAAAACGCTGAGGCATACTTGGCCGTGTAAGACATGATTGACGTCTGTGAGAAGCCTTCCTGATCGAGTACAGCTCGAATGCTGCCGACTCGGCCATCCATCATGTCGCTGGGGGCGACAATGTCGGCACCGGCTCGTGCATGAGAAAGCGCCTGCTCGCAAAGAACGGCGACGGTTTCGTCGTTTAGAACTTCGCCATCGTCGGAAACGATTCCGTCGTGACCGTCGCTGCTGTACGGGTCGAGGGCGACGTCGGTCACTACACAGGTGTCGGGGGATGCATTTTTGATTCGCTGAATTACTTCTTGAATTAATCCGTCCGGATTGAATGCTTCGTCGCCCGTTCGAGTTTTCAGCGACTCGTCTATCTTTGGAAAGATGACAACTTTGTCGATGCCAAGGTCGTAAACTCGTTTTACTTCGCCGACCAGGCCCTCAAGCGACCAGCGGGTCTGACCAGGCATCGATGCAATTGGAACGTCATCCGCATCAGCGTGCAGGAACATCGGGTAGATGAGTTGGCTGACTTCAAGCTTCGTTTCGCGGCACATCGAACGGATAGCTGACGTGCGACGATTGCGGCGAGGTCGTGAAATAAGATCCGGGTCACCGCCGGCTACGAAATCGAAAGTTGACATTCAGGGCAATCTCCAGATTTTACACACGAACTCTTTATACGTCCTCGTACAGAACCAACGAGTCGGTTGTGACGAGCATCGCGAGATTCTGTGAAGCATCGTCTCACGAAGCAATCGTTCGCTGCTAACAAAAAAGACCGCCTGGCGATTTGCAGGGCGGCCTTTATGCGAGTCGATCCGGTACTTTCTCGATTAGAAGCGAAGTTCTCCGGAAACGTTGATGCCACCGAAATCGAATCGTTCGTGCGACGATTTAGCCACAACTGCCGGGTCAGCATTTGATCCGTTGTCGTTGTAGAGGATGCTGGAGTGTGGTCGGGCGATCTGGTCCATAAAGGTTGCCTGGTAGCCGACAGTGACTGCGAAGTTCTGTCGGATGTGAAGTTTGGCGTACAGGCTGAGTTCTCCGACGAATGAAAACTCCTCGCCGGCCTGCGTTGTCTTTGTCAGAGGGTCGCCGGGACTTCTGAGCGACTGTGTGACGACCGATGTTTCATAAACGTTCACGCCTGCAGCCAGCTTTGGCTCGATGCCCAGTGTCAACCATCGGCTGACCATTTCCGCACGCAGTCCGATCTGTGGAGCGTAGACGCTGTTTTCGGAGTACGAAGAAATTCGACTGACCAGTGGAGTGACCAGCAGGTCCTGCTGATCGAACACGCCGACCTGATGGAGTTCTTCATTGAAATCGAGGTATCGGAACCCGACCAATGGGCGTAATTGAAACATCGGTTCGGGCAGGTAGGCGTCGAAGACGTAGTTGATTTCAGAGCCCCACAACTCAGCCTTCGTGGCCGAGCTAAAGGAATCATCGTAGATGAACAGGTTGTTACCGAGTTGGCCATTGGTCAGAGTGCTGGTGGCAATAAACTGCGGTAACGCTAGTGGGTCGAGCGGGTTGTTTGCGATTTGATCTCCAAGTCGATCGATGAAGCTGGGGTCTTCAACCTGATCGAAGTAGAAGATGTTAGCTTCCAGGACTCCGCCGATCAGTGGGATTCCGATCGTGCCACGGATGCCTGATCCGTCCGGGTATTGGAGATCGCTGGTGGTTGGTACTCGTGCTTCTCCGGCCAATTGACCACCCGTGTCGGTGACCTGAAATGGGAGACTTGGATCGGCCTGAGACAGGATGCCCGAGCCCAGCAAGCGGTCGCTGGGATTCTTGAAGACATAGGCCAGGTACTCCATCCGGAAGTACGAGTTCCTGACGACGTCACCTAAGAATTCATCGAGGGGAGTGTTCTCGTATGTCCAACCGTTGTCAGGATTGCCGCTGGCATTGTCCCAGGACCTGTTCGCCGGACCGGGTTGATACGGAGGTGTCCAGGGTTGGTATCCGGAATTCTGCCCCTGCCCCTGCATCTCGCCAGGCGAGTACCACGCCGGTCCTTGAACCCCGTAGGGATTCGATCCGGGATCGCCCCATCGCTGAGGTCCTTGTGCCTGTGCGGAAGCCGCTCCGGCAAGGAGAAGAACTGTTGAACAGAATGAAACGAAACGGCCAGTCATATCTGGATTCCTGAGGCCAGCTCGTCGGACGGGAAGCCCGGCTGACGCCGCGCGACATTGTGACGCACCGGCAGTACCGGGAGATGTCATGTGTATCGGTTATGCGGCCTGGTGAACTCTTTCCGATTGAAGTGATGAAAGACAAATTGTGAGGATTATGCTGATTGCCGGAGCGTTCGGACGTGATTCGACTGGTCCGAACTTTGCCCACTGGCGCTCATGATCTGAACCGAATCGGTTCGTTGCGTGTCTTGGCAGACAGTTCGGGAGCCGGCTTACATGGCCATGTGAGCTTTCGGTTGTTCAAGGCTTACCGCCATGAGCTGAGGCAGCACTCTGAGGACCGAAGTGAATCCTCCGAAATCGCCGTGGCTCGGCCAGATTCCCTAATTCTGGTGTCCATCTATGGGGCGTTAGCCTTCGAAGTCTCCGAGACGTTCAACGTGATTTCGGGACCCGAACAAAACTTTTGTGTCAGAAAAATCTAGTAAAACCTACAACAACCAGGAGAACAACAGTGGCTGCCAGCCTGCTCACCAAAGAGCACCCCATTATGGATTCCGGATACGCGTGGTTGGTACCCGAAGCCAATCTGCACTGTGATTCCGATCGATCTTGCGGCGACGTTGATTCGATATACAAATTTGATGAACTCGTCGCAGCTGGCATCGTTGAAAGTCTGCGGGAGCGAGGTTTCAGATGGTCGCTGCGGGCGACGGGGAATGTTGTGATCGACGTTCTTGACCTCGAGGGAATGCTGGATGAAGTCAATCGGAACGTTCATGCCCGAAAATTGGTGCTGCGCGCTCATGAAATTGCTCGCCAGATAGTCCCTGCCAAGGCATGGAAGGCATGATGAGCCTGGATATGAAGTGCCGTGGCCTCATTGCCCTGGCACTCAATTGCTGGATTCACATACTGACGCGACAAGTTTCGCGATACGGCCAGGTTGGCGAGTGCATGCTGAAGCCGGCGGGCCTCGAGGAAAAGTCTCTCCACAAACCCGTTTCGGGCAGCTATGGTGCTTTTTCGCGATGACGCATTTCGGCCCATTCAGGGATGTTCCCCATCGTGAATTATGAGCTGACGCTGCTACGGACCGCCACAAACGCACCGTAACCAGGAGACTCTGGATGACCGCTGGGCTGCTTAGTCGCCCGACGCTGGTTCTTAATCGGAACTGGCAACCCGTCGGGATTGCGACCGTCTCACGCACTCTCGTCAAGCTTTGGAACGGCACGGCCCGCGTTGTCGATCCCAATGATTACCAGATCTATTCGTGGTCTGATTGGGCGTTGCAGCAGCCGGTCGACGACGAGCCGTATATTCAGACGAGTAGTCTGCGTTTGCGAGTTCCGGAAGTGATCACACTGACGAAGTACGACCGTGTTCCGAATCGGTCGGTGGCGTTCAGCCGTCGAAATATGTTTAAACGGGACAAGTTTACGTGTCAGTATTGTGCGAGACGGCCTGGCAGCGAGGAGCTGACGATCGATCACGTCGTGCCTCGGTCGCACGGTGGAGACACAACGTGGGAGAATTGCGTCGTGGCGTGTGTTGATTGCAATTCCCGCAAAGCCAACCGCACGCCGGCTCAGGCCCACATGCCTCTGAAACGGGAACCGGCTCAACCAGAATGGAAGCCGATTTACGCAGCGATCGGAATCCGTATCGACAGTTGGTCGAAGTTCGTCAGCGAGGTTTACTGGAACGTCGAACTCGAATCCTGATTTGCCTGGATTTTGCCTTGGAGTCGGCACTGTCCGAAAGACCATTCAGAATCGAAAACATCCCGCCAGACACTGAGTCCGGAGAGCTGTTTCATTGGAAGGTGTCTACGATTAGTGAGCGCTGCTCACGTTATTGCTCGCTTTCATCCGACAAGGCCTGGTTGATGATCGCAGTGAGGTTGAGCGATCCGGAGCCGATTAAATCCATGACGGAATTCAGTTTTGTGTTCTCTTCGTAATGGCGAAGGTGAAGGATGTTTTTTCAATTTCGAGATCAGGATATCCTTTTTCAGTCTTCAGCCATTCAGCAATCTGCTCTAACTCGTCATCAACAGCTATGGCAGCAATCCCCTTGAGATGGACTCGCTGTTTGGAATACGAATACAGGCGACAGTCGGCGGCGAATACCAGGGTTAGTTAGCAGGTTGACCAACGAAAAGAACGAGTTTCTGTTTGTGACCTGGAGCAGGCGACTGACAGTCGACGTCTACGGAAAATTGATATCCAGCGTGGTTGTGGACGTGCCGATCGTTCCTGATGTTGTCTGAGTGGGCGAGTTGCCGCCGCCGTCAAACAGAGTGATAGCGGCGGTACCAGGCGGAGCTTCAAGTTGCTCCAGCAGGTAAAGACCGTTCGACGTGTTGTTCGTCATGTTTAGCCGAAGTTCGGCGAGCCCGTCGTCAGTGTCGCTGGTTGCTCGAAGTGCTCCGGAAAGTGCCTGAAACTGGTTTGACGTCAGCGTTGCACCGACGCGGGCGTTGTCTGTCGAGTTGGTCGCTTTGCTCAGCAACGTGATGGCACGATTGGCGGGGTTGATCAGTGTGTTGGAAGTCAGCGTGCTTGATGCAACGGCCTGGTCATTGGCCAATACGTCCAGTAATCCGGCTCCACTGTTCGAGAGCGTCGAGCCAATCACGTCGAGCGTGACTCGCGAAGTGTCGAACGCTTCGATGTCAATTCCCTGGCCGATTGTGTCACCGATCGTGGTATTTCGAATCGTTGTGGTGATAGTTCCTGAATCTTCCGATGCCAGATCAATGAAGTTGGTGAAGCCGGCCATCGAGTTTCTGGGCATCCCGTTTTCGATCAACAAGGTGAGGTCGGCTGAGTCGCTGACGTCGCCGTTCAACCATGATCGTGCAGGATTCGATCCCGAAACAGTTCCTTCGAAGCGGTATTCGGAATCGAGGATTGAGAGGCTCATGTCGGAACCGCCCAGGGCTTCCGCCCGGATGCCGTCAAACGGCGAACTTTCCGGCAGACGTGCGACGAGTTCAGATCGTCGTACGGTGGCGGAGAGTGCCGAAACCGCTGGATCGCCGAATTCGCCCGTATGAAACTTCAACACGCACTCGGCATCGAGCAGTGTGTCGCTGATATCGACGATCGAAATTCCCAGGTCTTCAGCGTTTGACCCGACTCCGACGTGCCAGTTGATGAACTCATTGCCAGTTCGTGTCAATGCATTGAGGTCCGTTCCAGAGATAGTCGTGTTGATCCGGCCGCTGCCGTCGGCGATCGCGTAAACAGCTTCCATCCGATCGAACGCACTATTGAGAACTGTCGTGTCGCCGAGGATGACCGTGCTGTCGATGGTCGCATTGAGCAGTCCTTGATCTGCGTTCAGACGAATTCCCGAAGCCAGCACACCATCATCAGTTTCCGAAAGCTGAGAGTTCTGCAGCAGGCTACGGACGACCTTCAGGTTTGCGGTTGCTGTTGCCAGAGTCGTTGGCCCGTCTCCAACGGTTGCCTGGATGTCGATGCCGGCGTTTCGGTTAAACGTCGACTCAGTAACGTTCGTGTTGACGGTGGACGTTCCGCCGGCCAGAACAGCGAGGCCGCCTGCCGAACTGAATCGCCCAAGTGCCGAAGAGATACCGTTTCGTTCGAGCGTGTTGGATTCAAAATTCACGGTCATTGAAGATCCGGTCAGACCGACGACTTGAACGCCGTACCGATCGTCTCGCAGCGTCGCGTTTGCTAACCCCTGACCAAGCGGAGATAACGTGCTTGTGGTCGCGTTGTCGCTGATCGTGTTGCCGGAAACCTGCACTGTCAGATCGCCGCGATCAGCGAATGAAACACCCTTGGAATTGATGTTCAAACCCGTCGGCGCGAAGTCGAACGACGCAAGATCTGCATCGACAATCAGTAGCCCTCCCTGATTATTCTGGTTCAGTTCGTTGTCCTGAATGCTGAATGCAGAAACCGAAGCGGTCGGCGAATTAACGGCGTCGCCCGAAGCGTTGAACAAGGCGATGCCGAATCCAGCGTTGTTGCTGACGACGTTGTCTCGGATGGTCAGGCCATCGTTCAGGAAGCCGACAATGCCGCTGCCGACTGTGTTTGCGACGTCGAATCCGCGAATCTCGACGTTGTCGACGAAGTTGCCATCAGGGCACAGTTTGACTGTGCCGAGCAGGTCGTTCGACGTGATGGAAGGCCTGGGAACCTGGGCTCGAGTTTGTTGGCCTGGCAGAGTGATGATTCCGCTCTGCGTGCTGAAAACGTGAGGCGTTGTGTCGAGAAATCCGTCAGCCAGAAGTCGCTGGCCGTTCAGCAGGTTGATGGATTCGTTAAACGTGCCGTTCTGCACGAAGATGATGCCGTTTTCGCCAGCGGCGGTGACGGCTGCTGCGAGTGTGTTAAATGGTTGCTGAACCGTGCCGGTTCCGCCTGCTGCGGCTGTCGAACTGGCCTGCACAATATTCAGTGGTGCGCCGTTTACGGGGCTGGCCGCCAGGCGATCCTGTCGCTGTGTCGTGATTCGAGACTTGCGAGTTACCAGTTGCGTGAACTGTGGCTCAGCGTTGCATCCGCCCGGAGCTGAAAGGATGTCTGAAAAACTACGGAATGCGAAGGTGGCACTGGCGAAAACCTGCGTGTCGTAAACGTCGTCTTGTGAGACAGTTACGCCGAGCGTAAGGTTTCGGTTGGGGCGCATTTCGACGCGGCCACGCAGACCTTCGAGGGGGTCTTCGTTCAGGATGTCGTCCTGGTCAGTGTAAAAGTAATAGCCGAGGAAGAACCACAATTCGGGTTTTTCGAACGGTCGCACTCCACCTTCGATGTCTGCTCCGGCCAGGGCAAGATTGTCATAGCCCAGCAGTATGTTGCGTCCCTGGAGCTGCGGATTGACTGACTCGAAACGCGACGTTGTGCCAATCGGCAGGTAGCCGTTGGCTCGGACCTCGATGAATCGAGAAAGTGCTTCGAAACCAATTCCCACTTGATGCAGGTCCTGGTCAGGAGTGGATTCGTAGTCGTACCAGAAATTCGAACCGAAGAACCAGTAAGAAGCCATGTCCTGATACCGTGTGACGAAGCCGACGTTAGCTCCGTAAACGCTGCCTTCAGAGACTGTTCCACTAGCCTGAAGAAAGCTGAGTCCAGTTTCATCCGGCAGAATAATCAACGGAGCAAAAATACCGAACTGTGAATACCAGTTCTGAGCGACTCCGTATTCATCGCCGCCAACGGCTTGAAGCCAGTGAAACGGCATCAGGTCGCCGAGGCTGCCGCACACTCCGGTTGAGCATCCACCGCAACTATCGGACATACAGGCGTTGCAGTTGCCGAGTGGCGCAAATTGCTGAGATTGCGAATAGCCAAGCTGCTGAACCGACTCAGGCGGAACGTCGACCACACTCGTTACGGGAAACGACGCCGACGTATTTGCACCTGGATAAATGACGTCGTTGGCTGTTCCTGACTGAAACAGGTACGGAGATGCCGACGGATGGATCATCCGGGGCTGTTGCAACGGCCTGCCGTAACCAGGATTTCCAAGTGGTAGTGGCATCGCCATGTTCGTACCGCGGATGGCAGGTCCTTCTGCATACCCGACGTTGATCCCCTGGCAATTCGCGGAATTCTCTACCCACACAATCGCCGAAGCGATCGTGGACAGAATTGCGAAGAATCGGAATGTTGTCGACGGAAGCTGGAACATGAACTCGCGCATTCCTGGCAGGAGAGACTTCGGACATCATCGGTCCGCGGGACCTTGCTTATTGCGTCGGAATTGGAAGATTAGGTCGACTTTTCCGATTATTCCGGCTGGGAGTTAAGATGGGTGCAATTGGGCGGATGCACTGCTGGGCTCGCGTAAGAAACCAGTTCGTATTTTCGGAGGAAGCACGCGACTTGGTACGCGTCAGCCGCGTCGAAGATTTCCGCACGGAGTGCGGAGAAGCAGAACCGGTCTTTCCGCGATTCTGCAGAAACCATTAGATTTCTGGCTTCTTACGAGGTTCGTCCAGGGATCGGATGGCTGCTAAGTGACCTCGTTGCATTGGTGGGCCTCCCAGGGACGGGACTATGCGGATCGCATTTTTCGAAGATGACGGTGCGGACGGATTTGCGCCGATCGCTCTGACTCGGCCGGTGTTCGAGCTTCTTTGCGGGCAGTTCAGTCTGCGTGAGCGGCTGATTCGTTTTCTGGATGTTCATGAATGGGGCGTCTTCATTCGCCCTTACCTTCAGTCGTCCTATCGAGAATTCAGCCCGGAAGCGTTCGTCAACGACTGCGTCTGGCTGGGCGAAGAACCGACTTTGCTGATCAACGCTCGCTGGCTGCCGACACCGGATGCGATTGAGCAACTTTCCGCAGTGGACAGCGACGCCGCCGGATTTTGCGGCGACATGCTCGCGTTTCTGGTCGTCGACACGTTTGAATCTTCGCTAGTGACCGACACCGAATGGGCCGATCCGCTGCTCAAAATCGCGGGGATGCGAAACGCTGTTCCAGCTGAAGGAAAAACAATCAGCCATCCGTGGGACCTGGTTGACTTCAACCCGGAACAATTGGAAGTGGATTTTCGCTCGAGAGATTTCACGGACGGGCAGACGGACTTCGGGCCGCAGATCGCCGTGCTGGGAGAGCCCCAGAACGTCTTCGTCAGCCGGGGTGCTGATATCGACCCGTTCGTCGTGATCGATGCTCGTAGCGGCCCGGTTTCAATTGAATCTGGTGTCAAAGTTCAGGCTTACACCCGAATCGAAGGTCCGTGCCACATCGGTTATGACAGTCAGCTCTTCCGGGCCAATGTTAAAGCCGGCACGACGATCGGTCCTGTCTGCCGAGTCGGCGGTGAGATTGAAAACTCGATCTTGCACGGGTACGCGAACAAGTATCACGACGGTTTCCTGGGGCATGGCTATGTTTGCCCGTGGGTCAATATGGGAGCTTTGTCGACGAACAGCGATCTGAAGAACGACTACTCAACGGTCCGGGTTCCGTTGAGCGGTGAATCGATCGATTCTGGATCGACGAAAGTTGGCTGCTTCATCGGCGACCATTCAAAGACCGCGGTGTGCAGCCTGTTCAACACTGGAACGTCCATTGGCGTGATGACGATGTTACTGCCAGGCGGCGAGCTGCTACCGAAATTTGTGCCTTCGTTTGCCCGAGTCTGGCACGGCGACCTCGATAACGATCTCAATCTTGAATCGGCCCTGGACACTGCTCGAGCCGCGATGGATCGTCGCGGCCATGATCTGACACTCGCGCAGGAACGGCTCTTACGGCACCTTCACGAAGCAACGATCGAGCAACGCAAGTCAGCCATCGTGAGAGAACGAGCACGACAGGTCGGCCTGTCAGTTGTGGATTCGTAAGTCTTGGTAGAGTCGCTCAGTTGTTTCTGCTCAGGATGTGGAAACACGAGCAGCGGCACTCGGATTCGAAGGGGCGTCATGGTGTCTCGCTGCGACCGGTTCGTTATGCTTTTTGACTCGCTCGACGCTTGAGTTCGGGCAGTTGCCGAAGCCTCTGTAGAATCAGCACCGATGTCGAATTCCGGAAATGATCGTGCCGCCAGTGTTGGCCTTGTCATCGGCCCCGTACTCTTTGCAACGATTCTGTGGATGCCGTTGCCGGCTGGAATGACCGTTGAAGCTCGGCGACTGCTGGCGACGACGGCGTTGATGTCTGCCTGGTGGCTGACTCAGGCAATTCCGATCGCCGCGACCAGCCTGATTCCGGTGCTGATGTTCCCGCTGCTCGGAATTCAAAGCCCGGACACGGTCAGCTCAGCCTATATCAATAAACTGGTCTTCCTGTTTCTTGGTGGATTCATCATTGCGCTGGGTATCGAACGCTGGGGCCTTCATCAGCGGATTGCTTTACACATTGTGCGAGTGTTGGGAACAAGCTTGCGAAAGGTGATCCTTGGATTCATGGTCGCGACGGCGTTTTTGTCGATGTGGATCAGCAATACCGCGTCGACGCTGCTGATGACGCCGATCGCTGTCGCGTTGGTGGTCTCGCTGCAGGACGCTTTAAGCAGTCGTGCGGATGGCAATTCAAAAGCAATTGACAACAGGATCGATCGAAACGGACCGTTGGGACCGTTTGGCATTTCGCTGATGCTGGGCATTGCGTGGTCGGCCAGCATCGGAGGGATGACAACGCTCGTTGGAACGGTCACCAACGTGCAGTTTGTCAGTCTTTGGGAAAGCCGTTTTGCAGACGGTCCACAGATTTCGGCGGGAGGGTGGCTGGCCGCTTTTGGCCCGATCGGCATCGTCATGCTGTTTGTGACGTGGGGCATTCTTACGTTTCGGATGCCGACTCCGGGAAAAAATGCAGTGAACCGGCAGTTCTTCAGCGATCGTCTGAAGGCAATCGGCAAGCCATCACGCTCCGAATGGATGATGTTGGCAATTTTTATGGCGACCGCGATGCTCTGGACGTTTCGGCGGCCACTCGAGTTTGGCGATACCACGTTGCTTGGCGGCTGGGAAGCTCTCGTCAAGTCATTCCTGTTTGAAACACTGCATGCGAACCCGGCAACGTTTCCCAAAGGCGTTGTGCATGACTCGACCGTCGCTGTGGGAATGGCCGTCCTGATGTTTGCTCTGCCCGGCGAGCGATCGGTCGGCGGCCAGCCACAGCGGCTGATGAACTGGGAGACTGCTCAAAAATTGCCCTGGGCAATTCTGCTGCTGGTCGGCGGTGGTTTTGCTATTGCGAGTGCCTTCAAGGAAACCGGACTGGCCGAGTGGGTGGGCGATGCTTTTGCCGGAACAGTCGACGGGTGGCAAATTTGGGCTCTGGTCGCGGCGATCTGTTTTTTACTAACGTTTTTGACTGAGTTTGCGACGAACGTCGTCGTCGTCAGTGTTATCATGCCGGTCCTTGCCGAGGCGTCGCTGAAACTGAATATCGATCCGCGACTGCTGATGTTGCCGGCAGCGGCCTCTGCGAGTTGTGCGTTCATGCTGCCGATAGGGACTCCTCCGAACGCAATTGTCTTCAGCTCGGGCGTGCTTTCGATGGGCGACATGGCTCGGAAAGGATTCCTGCTGAATCTCATCGGAGTGACGCTGCTGACGTTGGGAACGGTTTTTTACCTCGTTCCGCATCTCGGACTCTCGACTGGCGGTCTGCCCGATTGGGCTGGCCCTGAAGAGCCATCCACATCCATCGCGGCGCCGGAGTAGACCGAATAGAATCCGCGAAGCACGCCGAGAAGATGGCTGCATCATTTACGGGCTGCCGATCTCGATTCTCCAGAGAATTACCTCATAGAAAGTGGACTCATGAACCGACCAGCACATACTCGCGGGGCTCAGAACCTGCCCGATCCGACGATCAGATTGACCGAGGGCTGGCATTGTCTGCACATCAATTATCAAGTCGACCAGGCCGCTTTGAACTCAGTGCATGAGCACCAACGGGCGGAAGGCCGCGAGCAGCTTGCCCAAATCCTGAACCCCGAACGCGAAGGCGCGCCCGAGAGACTGCAGACTTCGATCCTTTCTGGTGGAAGAGGCGATATTGCTCTGATGATTATGGACCCGGACCCGCTGGTCATTGATCGAGTGAAGCAGGAAATTCGTGCGTCTCGGCTGGGAGTTGCTCTGAAACCGACCTATTCGTTTGTGTCGATTACCGAAGTTTCTGAGTACGTACCGACGGTCGAACAGTACAAAGAAAGACTGATTGCCGATGGAACCGGACCAGATAATCCGTCGTTTGCTGCGAAGGTCGGAGCGTACGAGCAGCGGCTACCCATGATGAACAAGCAGCGAACTTATCCGGACTTTCCGACGTTTCCAGTTTGCAGCTTCTACCCGATGAACAAAATTCGAGACCCACACGCCAACTGGTATGTCATTCCGTTCAGCGAGCGGTCAGCCCTGATGGCTGAACACGCTACGAGCGGGATCGCATTCGCCGGCCGCGTCAGCCAGCTTATTACTGCATCAACCGGCTTTGATGATTGGGAGTGGGGTGTGACTTTGTGGGGACGAGCTCCAGAGCACATCAAAGAAATTGTCTATAAGATGCGTTTTGACGAAGCTTCGGCTCGATATGCCGAGTTCGGACCGTTCTTCATCAGCTATATTGCCACGCCAGAAGACACCATCACGCACGTCCGACTGTAGCTGACGCGACAGTTCGATACTCAACCAATTAAACGAACCGGTCACGATGTTGTGATCGGTCGTTTTTCATTTTTCGCGGCAGACTTTTCGCTACTGTCACTTGGCTTTTCCGGCGACCGCGAATGAAGACTACTGATCCGGTACATACTGAGCGCGAAGATTCCAGACGTCGCTGCCTGCAGCAGGATGTACGCCACAATCGCCGGGCCGTGCAGCCAGGTGCAAGCTACAGCCCAAATGGTCAGTAGTATGGGAAGCAGAATGGAAAGAGGCGGGATGCGTTCGGTGATCTGAGTCAGCATGGATGTGCTTGTGGAGATTCAGGGGTGGGGAGCTCCAGCCTCATACCGGCGACGAGGCATTTCAATGCTTTCTATCGGCGATTGCTGATGTGTGTAAAGCCTGGCAAGAAGCGAATCTGGAAAGAATTAAAAACCCGCGGCTCGCCACGCGTCGCCCAGACAACCAGGGTGGACTTACTACAGTTGACTGAGGAACATCGCTGCTCCGTTTGCCTGATAGTGTCGGGTGATTAGATCGTTCTGCAGTCAGAGTAGCTTGTTGAATGCTCGCAAGGTCCGACTGGTTGTTTCGGCATCGAGGTCCAGGCTGAGGATCGTGTCGATCAATGCGTCCGACATAAATCCCATCAGAGCATTCATCTGAACAAGCGGGATATCGAGTTCCTTGCTTCCGGATTTTGGCGTATGCATTTTTCCGACCAGGTCGAGATCGTTGAGCATGTTTCCGTCGAACGGCTTCGTTACGAGTCGTTCGAGGTAGCGGCCCAGGTGCAGCTTGTGGACTTCGATCATTTCGTGATTCATCAGCAAGGCTTCGACGTTTTCCGGGACGTCACCTTCGTAGCCTGATTGTCTCGGCACAAACTGACGCCTGGTCGCGTCATACAAAAACAGCTTGTCGTATACGGCGTCGACCAGTTGGGGGACTATCGGTGCGAGATGTGCGGCAGAACCGTGGATTGCCGCGATGTCATCCTCGCCAAAGCCGATGAATGTCGGTGACATAGCCGAATCGGTAACCCAGATCTGATCCCAGTTTCTGTTCGTCGATGCTCCTAATCAGGTTTCTCCCTGTCTCACGAGTTTTGTGCTGAATCAGGCTTCCGATCGGCCGGCATATCTGGCAGTGTACTTGCATGCTTTTGTGGTACTGAATAAATCGGACCCAAATATCCAGTTTGGTTTATGTATTGCAGGGTTCAAATCGGACGTAAAGGTCGAGTTCAGCTCGGGCAATGAATGCTTTCGGGATCTGTGGAATATGCGCTGCGGGCGGTCGTGTTTCTGGCACGCGAGGGTGAGCTTCACACGACGGCTCAGATTGCTGACGCGCCGCAGGTTCCGGCGGCCTGCCTGTCGAAAGTTCTGCAGGGTCTTGAGCGAGCCGTCATCGTCCGGTCTCAACGCGGAATCGGTGGCGGAATGACCCTCGTGCCGGATCCGGATGAGTTGACCATCGTCGACCATCGTCGACGTGGTGAGTGTCGTAGACCCGTTGCAGAGAATCGAATCGTGCCCGCTCGGTCTTCGAGAGCATTGCGTCAAACTGTGCGATTTGCATCGTAGACTGGACAACGCGATGAGTTTCGTGGAAGAAGAGTTTCGCAATTCGACTCTGGCCGACGTGCTGGCGGATCCCAGTCCAAGCGTGCCTCTGGGAAGTCTTACTGATTCAGCTGAATGATGTTTCGGTTATTCAGGCTGCTCAATGTGACAGGCTGTCGGCGATCGTACTCTTCAGTCTTGTTTTGACCTGAGGCACCATCATCGCTCATCATCCCGACGTACGGAACTGCGGAGTCAGCTTTTGCATCGCAATATACATGGACCATGGAGAACAACGATCATGGTTGCCACAGAACTTTCGGAAGGCGTGCTCTCACGATTCGTTTCACGAAATGGAGTGAGTGACCCGCGGCGGCGGCGATCGTTTGCTCTCGCTCTTGCCGCAGTAGTTGCAACGTTGTTGCTGCGAGTTGATTCAACGTCCGCCGATGACAAGACGAAGAAGATCGTCGGTGGTATTCTGAAGATCCTTGTGGAATCTCAGATGCGAGGGCAAGGCGGTCCGAATCAACAGCAGCTTCGTCCGGGGGCACCGCGTCCTGGCGTTAGAGCAACTCCCGAACTTGGCAGAGCTCGCGTATCGGTTCAGTCGTTTCGGCAAGAGAGCATCACGCTAAGTACGTTGCTTCAAAAAGAGTCGACAACCAACGCCGGATTGCGGTCATTGATCGCGGATGCTGTGCAACTTCAGGCTCGAGCAGACGCAATTTCGCAGCGGAGTCGTGCAGTCCCGAATCATCGTTTCATAGTGCAGGACGTGCAGAGACTCGACAGCGACTGGCGTCGGTTTTCATATCGGCTTCAACAGGTTCCAAATCTCTCGCAGCCGTGCCGAACGTGTATCGGGCAGCTCGACCGGTTCGATGTAGAGTTGTGCGATGTGCTTTCGATTGAGCCACAGATCGATCGCCGAACGCTGCAGCGGCAGAGCGAAGGTCTCGTTGTTTACCTCCACGGTCTGAGTGATGATATTGCTTACGAGCTTCGTCGTTCTTCGTCTCGAAACGCGTTGATGCTCAAAACCAGCCAGGCTCATCAGGCGGCCGTTGGGTTCTCTGACTCCGTTTCCGCCGGCCGACCCTATCTGGCGTTAGTCGCTGACTACAAAGGATTTCTGCGAAAGTGGAATCCGCTGGTTCGAGAACTCTGCTCCTTTGAAAGTCGTTTTATCGAACGCACGGTCTTGCGAATTCAAAACGTGGATCAGTCCATGCATGAACTGCTCTGGCTGCCGCGCGGGCTCGACCGGGAATTGCTGATTCAATTAACGCGAGGCATCACGACGGAAGTTGATCGGATTTTCGATTCGGTTTCATTGAGCTTGCTGATTCAACTGCCAGGTTATGAAGACGTGCCGAGTTCCGCTTCCGATTTTCACGGTATCTGCCAGCACTTTTCCGACTGCGTGGAGCAGGAAAATGATATCGATGAGCTGGTCGATGCTTATGACTATTTGCCGTCGGCATGGGTTTCGTTTTCGCGGCATTTTCGCAAAGTACAGCATGACGGAATCCGGCACTCGCTGACCGAAATTGAAGCGCGACTGGTCGCGCTTCGTGAACCGCTTGGCATTCCCGGAGGCTTTGATGCGAACAATGCTCGTCAGCGAGCCGGGGCCATCGAACGCCTTGCCGATCATTTACATGTCGACATTGAAAGCTGGCTGCGTGGAGCATCGAAGTTCGCAGGCGAGCGCAAGGAAATGCTTGAACATTGCTCGCATTTCAGAACGGCCTCTCGGCAGTTACATGCCGCGTTGGTCCATGACACGCCGGAAGAGGTTCTGCGTGGCCACTGCGCGACGATCTATTCCGAGTGGGAATTGCTTCATCGTCACATTGCTGATTGCGATGCGCCAGACCGCGACCACATCTACGAGTTGTTGATTCAAATCAGCGTTGAACTCGTCGAACTTGAAGCGATGTTCCTGTAACGCGGCGGAATATGAGATTGTCTCTAAATGAAATGGACGTTACGTAGCTGTCGTGTGTTGACCGGTATTTTCGGAATCGTCGTCACTTCATGACGACGATCAGGCGAACATATAAGTACTCGTTGACGCGATTCTCGGTGTGCGGGTACTATGCACTAACTGTTTCTGCCGATAAATAACGAGTGCAAGACCTGTGCAGTTGATGTCCCGCCTCATTGCTCCTCCCGGAGTCCCGACATGCTAACGATTTTCGGAAACAAGCATCGCCTTTGTGACAACGTTTCTCGCCGCGAGGCGCTGCGGATTGGTGCTCTCGGAGCAGGCGGTTTGACGCTGGCTGACTTGCTGCGTGCTGATGCTCAATCCGGGCAGAGTAATTCGCACAAAGCCGTCATCATGATCTACATGTGCGGAGCACCTTCGCACCAGGATATGTACGATTTGAAAATGGACGCTCCGGCGGAGATTCGCGGCGAGTTTCGTCCAATACCGACGAACGTTCCAGGCATCGAAGTTTCCGAGCACATGCCTCGTACGGCTGCGATCATGGACAAGCTTGTCCCGCTTCGATCGGTCGTGGGTTCGCCCAGCGGTTCGCATGATTCGTTCATCTGCTACACCGGGCATACGACTCAGAATCAACCACCAGGTGGCTGGCCGTCGGTCGGTTCCGTGACGTCCCGAGTCCTCGGCTCGACAAACGAGTCCGTTCCTCCGTTCGTTGGTTTGTCGCCGGATACTGGCCACCCACCATACGGCTCGCCGGGGCATCCTGGATACCTGGGAATTGCTCACGCAGCATTTCGGCCTTCAGGGCCGGCTCGTAAAGACATGGTTCTTAACGGCATATCGATGGACCGTCTTGGTGACCGACAGAGTCTACTGAGCGATTTCGATAATCTTCGACGGGATGTTGATGCCTCGGGAACGCTGGAAGGACTCGACACGATTATTCAGCAGGCGTTTGGGATTCTCACATCCAGCCGTCTCGCTGACGCTCTTGATCTTTCGAAAGAAGATCCTGAAGTCCGGGAACGTTACGGCAAAGGTGAGTCCAAAAACTACGGCGACGGAGCTCCTAGAAATCTCGAGCACTTTTTAATGGCGCGACGTCTTGTCGAAGCCGGTGCCCGAGTTGTTTCGTTGAATTTTGGACGCTGGGACTTTCACAGCAATAACTTCAGCGGCCTTAAAGATACCCATCTGCCAATCTTTGATCGTGGCATCGCAACGCTTGTTGAAGATCTGCATGAACGCGGCCTTGCTGACGATGTGTCAGTTGTCGCCTGGGGTGAATTTGGCCGAACGCCGCGGATCAACAAAGACGCTGGCAGAGACCACTGGCCGCGTGTCGGCGGTGGCTTGCTCGCTGGCGGCGGGATGAAAACCGGACAGGTTATTGGCGCAACGGACAGGCTTGGCGGTGAAGCCGTTGAACGTCCGGTTCACTTCGGCGAGGTACTCGCGACGTTGTACGGCAATCTGGGCGTCGACGCGAAAAACGTCAAACTGCACGACCTGGCGGGACGGCCGCAGTATTTGCTTGACCATCAGCCAATGCCGGAGCTCGTATGACATCCGCGGTTGTGTCGAGGCGTGTCATATGGCCGCCGCGTTGTCAAGCAGCCAGTCTTCCAGGATGACATGTTCAAGCAGCGGCGCTCGAAGGAGCGACGCATTCTTCGACAGATATTTCGCCAGCCAGGGGCGACGCTGGACGATGCTTGAAACAGCTCGCAGCCCGAAGCCAGAGATTGATCGAGCGTTGAGCTGTGAATCGATGTTCATGCTCAGGCGGCTGAGGGTCGCCGGGATAATGTTTGGTTCCGGGCCGACATGAATAAGCGTGTGGATATCTGTTGCCAGGGCACGCTCGATGACACTCCAGAGCTTCTGAGGATGGTCGACCCAATCGTAAAGTGTCTGCCGGCTGTTGTAGTCGTTGTAGGATTCCGTTCCTGTGATACACGAGATGATGGGAATTGTCGGAGCTTTCATGCCGCCGGGAACCGTTTCCAGCATCACACTGGCGCGGTCAGGGACGTTTCGTTGTCGAACGATGGCGGTGTGAATTGGCGGCCACCTGTCGGGGTTCTTCTTGAAGTGAATTTGTCTGTTGAATCGCTCCTTCATCGTCTGGCGAAAGAGCTCGATTGAATCACCCTGGCCCAGAACCAGGACTGTGTTCGGGGCCACGTAGCTGGAGATGCAGATAGTGCCTTGGTTCCTCGCTGTAGTTTCAACGCAAAGTTTTTCGATGGCCGGGACGTCGAGTTCTGGCCCGCGCGAAAAGACAATGCCCATGCGAATATTCTGCGCAAGTTCGACGCAGTCTCCCGCGAGTTTCAGAATGGGAGTCAGCAACGCCTCGGGTTCGTAAACTTCTGCGGCAATCAGCGCGCCGATTTCGCCAAGACTGTAACCAAACGCTCGCGACGCCTGCGTGAATTCGATCCCGAAGAATTCTTTGAGCAGTGCGAGTTGAGCCGCTTCGACGGCGGTAATCAGGCTGACGGCTTCGGAGTATGTTTCCAGACTGGTTTCTTCTCGTAGCCGCACTCGCTTGATCAGGTCGACTCGCTGTAGAGTAGCCGCCGTGTAGATTTCAGAAGCTTCTTCCAGGTGCTTCTCGACGATCGGTCCGTAAGCGGGGTGTTCGAGCAGTTCGGGCGTGCGGCCAAGATTGGTGACGTTGTAGCCTCGGAAGGCAAACGCGGCTTCATCCATCCTGGCGTTGAGTTCTGATCCGGTCACTCGCCCGCCTGCATGCGTTGATTGTGGTGACTTCTGTTTATCCTTTGACCACGAATGTTAGCAACGATGTCAGATGTAATGAATGCGTATTTTTCGGCGCAGTCAAGCGAGCGTTACGTGATGATCTGGTAGGTGCTCGACGGTTCGCACGCCGTCCAATGTGGCCGTTTACCTACGTCAGCAACAGCATGCCGACCTGGTAGGTGATCAAGGCTCCGATGTACGCCAGGGCAGTCATGTAGCCAAACGTGAACATTGGCCAACGCCACGAATTAGTTTCCCGGCGGATGACCATCAGAGTGGCCGCACACTGAGCACACAGTGCGAAGAAAACCATAATTGAGCAGGCGACAGCGACATTGAAAACCGGGGTGCCATCTGCATGTTTCGCAGCACGAAGCTGTTCAGTGAGACTGGCGTCTTCTTCCCCAACATCGCCGCCCAGACTGTAGATTGTGCCCAGCGTCGCGATAATCACTTCTCTAGCGGGGAAGGAAGCGATGACGCCGACGCCGATCTTCCAATCCCAGCCAAGCGGTCGGACGACAGGTTCGATCGCATGGCCCATTCGCCCGAGAAAGCTGGTTTCGATCAGAGCACTGCTAAGCTGATTCTGTTGTTCGATCAGGCCAGCTAGCTCAGCAGTTGCCAACTTGGATTCTTCATGGTCGCTTTGAACATCGAGCTGTTCGATTCGCGCTTCGGTATTTTCAATCTGCGATTGTAGCCCGTGGAGTTCATTATGGTCGGCTGGGAAGTAGCCCGCCGCCCAGACGAGAACGGTCGTCGCAAAAATCAGCGTGCCAGCGCGGACTACAAATGCTTTTGAGCGGTCGTAGACACGTGCCATCACGATTCTTAACGACGGCCACTTATAGGGGGGTAGTTCCATGACGAACGGTGGCGTCTCACCTTTGAAGAATGTCTTGCGCAGCAGCCACGCGACCGGGACAGCAACGACGATTCCGACGAGATACATAACGAACAGCACAATTTCACGGAGTGATACCCAGCCTCCTGCGTACATGACTGGTGGAACAAACGCTGTCGTCATCAGGATGTAAACTGGGAGTCGCGCTGAGCAACTCATCAGCGGAGCGACCAGGATCGTCACCATACGGTCGCGGCGGTTTTCGATAACGCGAGTTGCCATTACTCCGGGAATTGCACACGCGAATGATGACATCAACGGAACGAATGACTTGCCGCTGAGCCCGAGCTTTGTCATCAGCCTGTCCATGACGAACGCGGCACGTGCCATGTAGCCGCAGTCTTCCAGCACAGCGATGAAGAAAAACAGCAACGCAATCTGAGGAAGAAATATCAGTACACCGCCAACGCCGGCGACGACACCGTCGGCTAGCAGGCTTCGCATGGGGCCAGGCTGCACGTTTGCCGAAATGAGATTCGCGGCAACGTCCTGTCCGGAACCGATGGTGTCCATCAGCGGGCCGGACCATGTGTAGATTGCCTGGAAGACCACAAACATGACTGCAGCGAAAACTCCGAGACCGATAAATCGGTGAGTCAGCACTCTGTCGATTCGATCGCTTCGCGTACTGACTCGTGTGTTTGGTGCGGACGCGAATCCTTCCAGAGTCTCGCGTGCCCACTTGTAGCGAGCCTTTGCCTCGACCATTGGAACGCGACATCCGGATTCTTTCAGCCGCGTTCTCGCACCTGAAATAGACGATGTGAGTAGTTCACCATGTTGATCAGCCAGTTGCTTTTCGACATATCCGCCAACATCGATCAGGAGTCGTTCGACGATGTAGAACGGAAGCTTGCGACTTCCCAGAGCTGACAGCGTTTTTTCAAGGAGCTTGCATTCGGAGTAGAACTTTTCGGGAAACGGTTTTGGTCGCTCAGGGGTGATGAGTGAATCGGAGTGGATGATTGCCTGGCGAAGTTCGTGAACTCCCATCCGGCGGTGAGCTTCGCAGACGATGATCTGCAGCCCGAGTCGTTGACGCAGACCTTCAACATCGATGCTGACCTGTCGTGCCTGTGCAACGTCCCACATGTTAAGAACGAGGATCGTTGGCAGGCCAAGGTCCAGTACCTGACTGACCAGGTAGAAATTCCGTTCGAGGTTTGATGCATCTACGATGCAGACGACGGCGTCGATTTCTCCAACATCCGGTTGCCGGCCGAGGAGAACTTCGACGGACACCATTTCATCCGGAGTTCTCGGCGAAAGGCTGTACGTTCCAGGAAGGTCGATCAGGTCGACGATGTGGTTTTCGATATGCAGTCGTCCGACTTTTTTCTCGACGGTAACGCCAGGGAAGTTGCCCGTCCGAGACTGCATTCCGGTCAACGCGTTGAACAGCGTACTTTTTCCGGTATTCGGATTTCCGATGACAGCCACTTTGCGAAGTGTGGCGTTGACGGGGGAGTCGGTTACGGGCATGAGTTTGGTGGGATTCTGAGAGGCGTTATCGAAAATATAGCCAGCACAAACGCCGCTGCCTGCGGTGCGTGAGCCAGACTGCGACATCAGTCGCGAATGTTGGCCGTTAAAGTGACGCCGAACATGCAATAGATCGAGTGGGTTTCTTCAGTCAGACAATTCGTTCGACGATGACCCTGCTTGCCTCGGTCGATCGCAACGACAGCCGATACCCTCTGATCAGAAACTCTATCGGGTCGCCTAACGGAGCGCATCCAAGGTGCTCGACTTCTTCGCCGTCGGTCAGGCCCATCTCCATTAGACGTATCGCAATGGCGTCCTCGCCACTCACGTCGAGTATGCGAGCTTTCTGGCCTTCATTCAATAAGTCGAGCGTTGTCACAAGCAGATTCCGAGTTTGTGCATACGGATGGCGGGCTGTTTCGTAGACCAACCCCGAAGATTATGACAACTCGTTATGAGCTGGTGCGGCGTCTGGTCGTTTTTTTCTCGGACTCTTTGAAGAATTCCTCGGACTTTAACGGCTTGTCGAGAAGTACTTTGAGACCGACGACCTGAATGCGGCCACCTTTGAGGAAGTTAGCGATGAACTCGACTTTAGCTCCTTCTTCGACGAGTTCTGTCTCTGTCATTGAGACTGTGACGGTTGCTCCTTTGTCAATGTAAACTGGCCCGTTCTTCAACTGGCGAATGTTGGTGATCACGGTTTCGAAGTCGGGATAATCTTTGTCCTGCTGACGTGACGAGATTGTTCCGGCAAAGTCGTAGCTATTCCGGCTCTGGCCGATTGCTTTGGCCGACTCTTTGACGAAGGGTTTGATTTTCTTCGCCGACAGACCTACGTGGACCGTCCACGCTTTGACGAACAATGATTTGTTGGTCAGCGTTCCTTTCCCAGATACGACCTGCTTCTCAGTGAGAAAACCAAGGTCACCTTTGGCCTGGACGGCAAATTGGATGCGGGGCGTGATTGGGACGGAGATCGGGTCTCCGCCAGCCTCACTCATAATCATCAAAGATGTGGCTCGTCCTTTTCGGATGACTTCTGCCACCGTCCCTTTGGTAACCGTCGGTTGCTGTGGCTTTAACTGAGCAGATGCTTCAATGGAGAACCCGGCAACGAGTACTCCGCAGGTGAGCGACAGGACGGTTGGCTTGAGCCTGGTCGTGAAACTGCATGCTGTGGTCATGGGAAAGTTCCTGACAGCGGCCGTCCTCAAGTTATGAAGCGGCACGAATCTGTGTAAGGTGTTTCAGGGAGATCAGTCGAGCGTTCTCTAGTTGGAAAGGTGAACAACTGAGTTCAGGATAGTGGGATTGGCCACGTTGATTCCAGCCAGATGGGTCGATTTCGTCGAACGATTGTGGTTCACTCGACAACCCCGCGCTGCCAGGTCATTTTAGAGTGAGTTCTGGTCGAAGTGTTTCTTGACGTTCTTCGACATTGGGCGTTCAGTATCGCATTCGTACATGCAGGATTTGTACAGGGATTAAATTCGCAACCTGATGTCTTTTCGCCAACTAAACAGACCGGCCGATTTTGTGACGAAAAACTCCGGAGCCGTCGTATTCACTTGGAGCAGTTACGCAGCACGACGTCGAGGTGTCAGGTACGAGTGGTGGCACGTTGGTCTCTGCTTTTTTGCGTGGCTGATTGTCCTGCCGAACGAGGTGATCGCAAATACTGAGATCGAAGTCGAATACGCTGAATGGGGATTCGACGGGCGTGCCGTTCCTCGAACGTTCAATCTGCTGACCGTTGGTGTCCAGAATCGGGGCGACACGCCGTTTGAAGGGACGCTTCGGTGTCATCGGCTTCTATCGGCAACAGGCAGCTGGTCGGGCGCAGAGATCTTGCAGGATATCTACATTGCGCCGTTTTCGAAGCGGATCCTGCAGCTTTACCCATACATGCTTGACGAAGGTGAAGTCTGGGAGCTTCGCTGGGGTGGCGGGCTGGAAGACGCCTTCCAAACAGAACGCCCTCAGTTAACAAGTGGTTCCCGAGTCATTCTGAACGACCCGATTGCAAACAGCGGGATCAAGCAGGGACTCAAGGGGTTTCCCGACAACTGGTTTCCTGTCAGCGTTGTTGCCACAGATGCTTTGCGGCTGGTGGTGATGGATCACGCTCCGCGATGGGAAGAGCCTCGTCGAGACGCTTTTCGCGACTGGTTATTTCGTGGCGGAATTCTGCACGTTCTTAAAGAGTCGACTGGTCGGTACCCCGAAGTGCCAGTTCCAGCGTTGAACAGCGATCCGCGACCGGAGAGGTTTGGATCCGGAAAGATTTACTGGCACGACATGACTCGCGATGAGCTCAGTCGGGCTTACATTTACGAGAAGATGTATGCAACGAGTCAGGATTTGGTTTCAGTTGTCGATCGAAACGGTTCAACATTCGATATCGATCCGACGTCAACTGAATTCATTCGACGTGACGAAGAGTTCTTCGAAGCGTATGCCGAGTGGGACAGCGATCGGTTGATCCCGACGCGGCTTAAAGAGTTTCTCAAACCGAATCACGAGTGGCCGCTGATTTACATGCTTTCTGGCGTTTATCTGCTGGCATTATTCCCAGGCGGATATCTAGTGGTCAGATTGAAAATTGATTACCGCTACAGTCTGCTCGCGCTGATCATCGTGGTTGCCGGTTTCAGTTGGTTGTTTTCAGTGATGGGGGCACGAGGGTACGGCGAGTCGACGTCGACAACGTCGGTGGCTACGGCAAGGCAGTTGCCGGATGGGCGGTGGGATGTTGAGCAATGGAACAGCCTGTTCGTGACGTCGGGTGGCGATTACGCCATCCGAGCTGCTGGTAGTTTCCCGATTGTCTCAACGGTCGAAAATCTCGAACGTGTCTCTGGAGTGCTGAAGAACGGCCGAGACGGACAGTTCGCCGTCGACATGCCACCGTTTACATATCGTACGTTTGCCAGCAGAGCCGAAGTGTCTTTGGGTGAGTTTCGAGCTAAGGTTGTGAACGCAAGGGTTGCCGCCTCAGAGCCGCTGTCGAGTGATGACGCCTCGGAGCCAGGCGAAGGAGACGATTCAAAGCGGCTGCGGTCGTTAACGATTGAAACTGAAGGAATTCTCGCAAGCGAAATTCGAAGTGCTTTGATCCTGCATGGAGACTCGATGTACCGAGTTAATGTGAAAGCCTTGCAGTCTGGAGCCGGAAGCATCATCGACGAGTCTGGTTTGCGGTTTTCAGTTGAGTTCAACCTGTCGCGGCAGTTTCAACGATTTTCGCGCAATCGAATGACAACTCCTGACGACGTACTGGATCAGTTCTCGAAATGGATGATCGCTCGCGATCTTCAACTTCGTCGGCGAGCCGACATTGCGGATCTTCGGCTGCCTGCCGGCGAAGCACGGCTCTATGTCCATGCAGATCTGCCCGGCGAGTTGGTTTGTCAGAATGCTGCTGACCCGGAAGCTCCGTTTGGTAGCCACAAAGGACGGATTGTTTACCGCATCGACCTGTACATTCCGCCCGACGCGATAACATCACAATGATTAATTTTCCTGGAATGTTCCGAAGCCATCATGACATCAACTCAGAAACAATCGGAATCGGATAAACCTGCAGTCGTACTTCGTGGCGTGCAGCATTCGTTTCGCAAATTCAAGGCGCTGGTCGACATCAATTTCGATGTCCCATCTCAGTCGCTGCACGGATTCGTTGGTCCGAATGGTGCCGGCAAAACAACAGTCCTCAAGTTGATCTGTACGCTGCTGAAGCCACAAACGGGAAAGGTTGAAGTGTTCGGCCGAGACGTTGCGATCGACTACCTCGCCGTTCGCCGCCGGCTCGGATTTATGCCGGATCATTTCAGTATGTATCGGCAAATGACGGTTTATGAGTATCTCGACTTCTTCGCTGCCGCTTACGGATTACCGGTCGAGACTCGCACGAAAGTTCTCGATGACGTGCTCGAGCTGACGGACATGGGCGGAAAACGGACCGACCTGATCAACGGACTGTCTCGAGGAATGCAACAGCGCGTCGGACTGGCGCGAGTTCTGGTCAACGATCCGGACATTCTACTGCTTGACGAGCCGGCGTCGGGACTTGACCCTCGCGCACGGATTGAACTGATGGACGTGCTGCGAGCGCTTCGTAGCATGGGCAAAACAATCATTATCAGTTCGCACATTCTCAGTGAACTGGCTGAACTCTGCGACAGCGTCACGGTCATCGACCGAGGTACGATCCGCTACTGCGGGACGATGCAGGGATTACTGGATCATCGGGCCGACTATCCAACGTACCGGTTGACTCCATCGGAACCACTGAATGGATTGCGAGAGAAACTCGGCGAGACCACAGGGATCATAAGTATCGAGGAAGTCGAAGGTTCACACGACGTGCGTGTCGCATTTGATCCTGAGCAGGTTGATTCGAACGGCGTCCTTCGGGCGGCAATGGACGCCGGGATTACAGTCACAGGATTTTCGCGAGCACAGCGACATCTGAATCAGGCTTTCATGGATCTGACGGAAAAGGGAGTCCGTTGATGGCTGCTCGCGGTACCTTTGCACTCGTCGAACGAGCGATGCGAGTGGACACGCGGCTGGCACGCACGCATCTGATTCGTCTTGGATTTGCGGCGCTGATTCTGCTGTTCGTTGTGCAGGTTCAGAGTGACATTTCAAACTACAACGCGCCTGGTCGCGACGTTTTTCGTTCGATGTGCTGGGTCAACTTTTTTCTGCTGAACCTTGCCGGAGTCAGTTTCTTTTCGACGGTCATTACCGAAGAGAAAGAAGAATTAACGCTTGGCCTCCTGCGCATGGCTGGAATCAGTCCGGTCGGCATTCTGCTCGGAAAAGTGACTCCGCGTTTACTGGGCGTCGTACTGCTGCTTTCTGTTCAACTGCCATTCACGATTCTGGCAATTACGCTCGGCGGAGTTTCGATCAACCAAATCTTCGCGGCCTATGTGGCGCTGCTGGCATTTGCTGTTTTGATGGCCGGTATGGGCGCATTTCTTTCGACCGTCTGCGCGCGTTCGAGTCTGGCGGCGTCGCTGACGACGACGGCACTCGCCACCGTTTTCATTACGCCCTACCTGCTACGTGATTCCGGGCGGGAGATGTATCGGGACAAAGAAATCAGCGTCACGACAAGAGAAGCAATTTACGAGGTTGCGGAAACGGTTGAGCAGACAACGCCACTGGGGTCCCTCGACGTGATCCTGACGACCGGTTTTAACGGCAATCCACTTAGCTTCCAGGTGATTGTTGATCTGAGCTGCGGTGCAGTCTTCTTTCTGTTTGCATGGCTGCTCTTTGATGTGTTTACACGCAACGAAGCAGTCAGTACGCCTGCTCGTGGGATGATGGCTATGTTTTCGAAACGGGTCGCTTCGCAGAGCCGTGTCTGGAACCACGCGATCGTCTGGAAGGATTTTAACTTTCTGACCGGAGGCGTTACGGCGGTTGTCATCAAGTTGCTCGCCTATTCCATTCTGATGGGCGCGATGAGTGTGATGATTTCGAAACGCGTTCGTACCGATGTTTCAGACAACGTTGGCGCAACACTTATGGCGTCGATGCTTACAGCGTTGATTGTGGAAATTCCGATTTATCTTTCTCGGTTGTTTCGAGAAGAGCTTCGCTGGCAGACCTGGTCGTGCCTGGCGCTGCTTCCGAAGACGACGACCCGCGTCGCTTTGGGAAAGCTGGCCGGAGTCGCTCCGGCATTTTTACCGGCGATCATCGTATTTGTCGTCGGTGCCTTTATTGCGCCGAAGTTCTTCGAGAACTACCTTTTCAAGCGGATCTTCATCCGGGAAGACGGCTGGTACTGGATGCTGCAATACCTGCTGGCAGTGCACGTGATCGTGCTGCTTTCACTCGTCGTAAAGTGGGGGGCTGTTCCGTTCGGGATCTCAGTCGTTGTTGTTCCAAACGTGATTTTTATGGCAACCACGGGCCGGAATGCGTCAAACACCACCCTTGCAGCAATCGGAGTATGTACGTTCGTTTTGGCGATCTTCTTTCAGTGGTTGATCATTCGGCAACTCAAAACACTGGCGGCCACCTGACGCTCCAGCAATTTGCGAGGAAACGTTCAGATACGGAGTTTCACAGACGGATTCGCAGGGATTTGGTTCGATGCGATGTTCAATCCTGCCTGTTATGCAGCGAGTGAAGGACGGACTTCAACTGTTTGCATTGACTTACTGGCAGAGCTGTTTTGTCCGCCTATCATCCCCTTCTGTGACCAGTTCTGAGGTTTTTGTATTCGGATAGTTTGATGAGCGATGTTCTTTCGATTCAGACAATTTACTGCCGCCACAACGACGCGCAAGAGGCCCTGAACAGGTTACGAGATAAGCTGAGCCCTGGCGGCAATATCGTGTCCGAAGCAGGGCGTCAGCGCACGATCGACCTGTTTGGTGAGCCGCTGTCACCACAACAGGTTGTTGAAAAAATCTGTGATGATGTTCGAGCTGACGGTCTGGCTGCCGTGCTTGAATATTCGAAGAAGCTGGATGGCAAAGAACTAACTGAGCAGACAATTCGTGTTTCGGCGGCAGAGTTCGAAGTGGCTCACGAAGCTGCCGATCCAGCGTACCTCGCCACGATTCGGCGCATCCGAGACAATATCGTCGAGTTTCAGCAGGCCATACTTTCCGAGGACGTCGGCCAGATTCGCGAGAATGGCGACACTCGAATTGAACTCCGCCAGCGATATTTGCCGCTCCAGCGTGTGGGAATCTGCGTTCCCGGTGGGGCTGCCGCGTATCCGTCGACTCTGTTGATGACGGCCGTTCCTGCGCAGGTTGCGGGTGTTAAAGAAATCGTCGTCGTTGTGCCGCCGACCGACTTCGGTGGCTACAACACGGATCTTCTCGCAGCGTGCCATGAGCTCGGTATCACGGAAGTTTACCGCATGGGCGGAGCACAGGCCGTAGCAGCAATTGCTTACGGAGTGTCCGGCATCAGGCGAGTCGACAAGATCGTTGGCCCAGGAAATTTATTCGTTGCCCTCGCTAAGCGGCACGTTTTTGGCGAAGTCGACATCGACAGTATTGCGGGACCAAGCGAAGTTATCGTGCTGGCTGACGAAACGGCTCGTCCTGATTTCGTCGCGGCGGATTTAATCTCGCAGGCTGAGCATAGCCCGGGGTCGGGAGTCCTGATCACCTGGCACGAGCCGTTGATCGAAGCCGTTCGCGAACAACTTATGAAGCAACTGCGTCTTTTGCCGCGGGGCGACTTGGCGCGAATCAGTCTGCTGGACTACGGAGCGTTGATTCTGGCAAAGGATGCCGAAGAGGCGGCCGAATTGACCGACCTGATGGCGCCCGAGCATCTTCACATCTCAACGGCCGAACCGGAAAAAATGCTGGACAACGTCCAGAACGCGGGAGCGATTTTCCTCGGACACTACACTCCGGTCGCGGTTGGCGACTACATCGCCGGGCCGTCGCATGTTCTTCCAACTGGAGGAACGGCGAGGTTTGCCAACGGTCTTTGCTCGAACGACTTTCTCAAACGGTCGTCCGTCATCTGGTACAACGAAGCCGCTCTGGCAGCGGGGGCCGAGGATCTTCGGTTGGTGGCCGGCAAGGAAGGTTTGACCGCTCACAGTGAAAGTGTCGACATCCGCTTGCGGAAGTGACCGGCATTCGTGGAATGCCGGCTCAGCAGAGTTTCGCCAGCTGCCTCCCGGATTCTGAAACAGCGATGCCATTTTGATCGCTCTCTTCTGAGACGATGGCCTTCGAGCAAAGAAACCACTAATGGACACGAATTTCAGTCGTTATTCGTGGTTTCAGAAGTGCTATGCAGCATTTTGTCCGGTTGCATTTGGCAGTGAGTCGGCATCCCAGACGTACTCACGCGACATCGGCAACTGCATTGTTTTTTCAACTATGAACTGCGAAATCGCATCCGAGGAAAAATGCTCAAACGAATACACGCGGCCGGCACTTGCGACTCGCTGTCGCTCTTCGTCGTTGTTCTGAAAGTGCAGCACGGTTTCGAGCAGTTCGTCCTCTGAATCAAAGTACGCGGCGCGGTCTTTACCGAACAATCGTTCGAGATCACTCGCCCGATGAATGAATGTCAGGATTCCATTACCCATCAACTGGGCAACGCGCGACGACGTATAGAGGTTACCGCATTCTTCGCGATTCAGATTCAGCGCCATTCGAGTTCTCGCAAGCAACTGCTCGTATTCATATCCCCACACTGGCGGATGCCCTATGGTACCATACGATTCAAAACGGCAGTTTTGAGGCAAGTTCTTTTTCAAGTGCTGCACATACTCCAGTCGAGGACACCCAGGACGGCCGTTACCACAGAACAGCAGGTCAACATCCAGTTCCGCTGGTGGCTTTCGAGAGTTGTCTTCCGTTTCGATACTGATGTCGACGGGGTTTGGAATGAAAGAAACACTGGCACCGCCAGTTCGAAACTGGTCCAGCGGTGTACCGGCAGTCGTGACATAAACATGGTCGACGCATTCGAGTCGATCGAAAATTCGCTGTACGTTGGACTTCAGGAAAAGAGCGTCAACGTTTCGAAACGCGATTCGAACATTCGGATCCAGTTGCCTGGCCTTCAGAAGCGAATCGTTTGTGATGATGTCACAGTGGTTAACGATGATCAGTTCTGGACGGAACTTGCGGCAGGTCTCCAGAAACCTCCGGTTCGCCGCATTTCGACCAAAATCCCGCAATCGAAACGGCGCGTTGAAGGCGGCGATATCGCGGTCGCTGAAATCGAGTACCTGATGCCCGTTTCGGACGAGACCGTAGTACAGTTTTCGATCGGAGAGGATTCGAACTTCGCCGTATCTCCGTATCTGAAAATTGCCCGCCAGTAAAACTCGCATATCGCGTGCCAGTTCGTCTTCAAGGAAAGAATTGCGCCGCTCGTTCAACGGGTAGTTTTCGAATTCCCATGAGTCGAGCCAGCGTCGACGTCGCGACCGGCCACAGAATTTCAGGAAACCCGGAGAGGTCTTGTCGCCAGACTCATCGGCTTTGGATTCGATTCAACAGATTCGTCTTGTGGGTCACCCGGCGCCACAGCCGTTGTTGCAATCGTCTTGCCGGAAAGTGCCATCGTATTTTTGCGTGGTCCGCGTAGTGCACAGTTTTCACGCAGCTTCACCGTTTTTCCAGTCTGGATCGATGTCACAACCACCTGGAAACGTATCAATCAGCTGTGCCATCAACCGATAGATGTCGTCGTTCTCCAGACCTTTGAGATTGGGGTGGGTCCTCCAGTTGTGTCGCATACTTCCGTGCCGAAATATGCTGACTGCTTTACGAAGTGGCCGAGCTATTTCACGTATCACGCCAGCCATGCCTGATTGTTTCTTTCCTGCACCGGACTCCCAGGTGGCTCTGTTCCGACCATGACAACGCTCAACCAGTCGATTGGACTCGTCCTGACTCAACGTAGAAGCTGCGGACAATTCACGAGCGACGCATTGCGTGAAGCGCCGATAATGTGCGTCGTAGTTAGTTGTGTCTGTAATCTTGGGGGCGATACAGCTGGCAGCATTCGCGTGCGACTGCCGCATCCCGTAGAAGTGTGGCAGATATCGTGTGCAGCCTCGAATGACGCTGAGGTACGTCAGCAGCAGCTCTGGGAGAATAATTGAGTGTTCTGAGTTTGTGTGCTCGCACGTAATTTGAAAATCGCTCAGTAATTCAGGTGTGCGATGGACACAATAAAATGTTGAGTACCAGTTATCGGAAAAGTAGGAGAATCGCCTGGCAGGATCGCTCACATCAAGGTCACGAAACCTGGCCGGCTTAATTCGGCGTTCCCGGTCAGTTGTCTGAATGAACTGCACTCCCCTTGCAATTGCGTAATCGGGGTTATCTTCCAGGAATGATATACAGGGTTCTATGGCGAACGGATTAATAAAATCATCATCGGCACACAAAACGACATACGGAGTCAGGGTTGCCTGAAGCGTCTCCATACACTTCACTTCGAAACGCTGTCGGTTGTGAATGTAGTTTATGGGAAGTTGAGACTGGACATCATCGACGACTACCGCAGACAGGCTCGCGTTACTGGAGTCGCTGGAATCGACGACAACGATAGATGACGGACACTGAACACGGGAAAGAAACAGTAACAGACGTTTTAGAAACTGTGGCCGATTGTGGGTGGGAATGATTATAGTCGAGGCTGGCATCATGAAATGTCCTGCTCCTTGAAAGTTCGGCGACCGCGTTTCAAGGCTTTGTGGAAAGCGAGGTCATGCGGCGCGGCGCAACCAGGCTCCGGGCCAGTGCGTGATATTCTTTTCCAGGTCGCTTTCATTGAATGGCCATTCGGGTTGTTCGAGTACGAAATTATCGTGGATTTGTAGAAAGTCCTGTGCTGCTGCCGCTGGATGGTCCGTCTTCCAGTCTGCAGAACCCTGTGGTACGTCATGCACGTCGCGCATAATTCCGTCGGTTGCGACCAGCCATGATCCAAGTGTTACCAGTTCGTGATAGGCATTTAGTTCAGCGAGCACGTGTTGTCGCGTATGACACGAATCGAGGATTACCAGAACACTCTCGCCAGGCTTAATCAGTGAACGTACTCGGTTGACCGTTTCTGGGGAGGCTGAGTCACCTTCGATCAAGGTGATAAGCCCGGCCATCTCGTGAGCTTCGATAGCTTGTCGATTGTGTGGACGTATTTCGATGTCTACGCCGACTACGCGTCCGTGATTCATGGACGAGCACAGTCCTGCGTAGAAGATGAGCGAGCCGCCGTGCGCGACTCCTGTTTCAACAATAACGTCCGGACGCAGATCGTAAATTACCTCCTGTGTCCGGATAAGATCCCCTGGCAGTTGGATCACAGGACGTCCCATCCAGGAAAACGTGTAAGAATACTTCTGGTCCCAGCCGACCTTGACCCAAAGGTCTGACAGGACTTCGAATGCCTCCCTGGAATACAGTGGCAATTCCCTTTCGACTCCATTTTGTTCGTGCGTCACTCTGCTGTTGTCAGTGTCGATGTTGAGTTTCATGCGGCTTTGACTCCTTCGTTCATAAGATCCACAACAGTCACAGGCATATTCGCCTGTGCCAGTTGCTGGCGGATTTCGTGACAATAATTAGGATTCAGTACAACGACTGTGCGGATATTGCGCTGACTGAGAGACTCGGGACTGACAATGGGATGGCCAGTTCCGGCGAGAAACTGACCCTGTTTATTAGGATTCACGTCTACGAGGCAATCGATGAGCCTTCGGTGTGGATCAACAAGGTTGGCGAACGTCACCCCTTTGGCACCGGCCCCCCATAGTGCCAGACCAGAGGATTGAGCATTCTCGCGAATACGCGATTGCCAGGCAGCATTGCGATGTGCCTCTGTTATTCCATATTCGTGGGCCAGTTGCAGAAGCTCGTGCGAGTCTGTTAGCCCGGCTCCGTTTGAAGGAACTGTTCGGCTGGTCGCCGAAGTATGTGTCTGAGCTGGCGAGGCCGGAGTGGCTTCCAGCCACAGGTACTGGCCGCCAAAGACGTGTCGGACTGATTTGACGTCGAAGCCGGATTCTTCGGCAGCCGTCGAAAGTGATTCGACCGTGAAGAGCGAGCAATGCTCGTAGAAAAAGTCCCAGGCGACCCGATGTCTCAGAATCCACTCGACGCAAGGCGTCTCGAGAAAGACTCGCGCGTCGGGATTCGAGTTCAGTGCGGCTCGTATGCTTGAAAGCAGTTCGCGAGGCTGGGCGACATGCTCGATCACATGTCTTGCGATCACCACATCAGCCGGTGTGCGGGAACATTCCGCATCGTAGAACTGCCGATGAAACTGAAGTCGACCGTCCAAGTCGACGTCGGGACCGACATATGCGGGGTCAAACCCGTGTCCGGAATTTCCCAGCGTCTCGACCGAGACAAGTCGCCGGAGAAAGTCGCCTTTGCCGCAGCCGACTTCGACAATCGAAGATTGCTGGACGCCTTGCTCATTGACGAGGTGGTCCACGAGTTCACCGACGTAATTGTCGAAAGCCGGTGAGAAAGTTTGAGAATTGTCGTAATCCGTTCCGTAGGTGAGCAGAGACGGATCGAATTCGCTATTAAAGACGAAACTGCACTGTTCGCACATGGTCATGGCCAGTTGTCCAGACGAGAGCGAACGTGCGGCTTCGGCAGTTGCCAGCAGTAGATTCTGATGAACCGGTACGGAATCGCGACGTAGAAATTCGACCGTCTTAGAACTGTCGCATACTGGGCAGGGCGTGGTCGTCATGTCAGACCTTTTGTTGGGTTTCGAATCTTTACTGAGTCACAGATTACGATGCGGCACGTGATTGTCGGGCGTGTTTCCACCAGTTGATCGTATGCTGCAAACCTTCATTCTGATTGACACGTGGGATGATGCCAACCTCTTCCCGCAGCCGAGTAACGTCGGCGGCCAGCCAGTTGGGGTTATTCACCGGTGAATCGGGCAACGCCCCAACGTGTAGCAAATGGCGGCGATTCAGGAGCTCCGCGGTTTGCTCCGCGATCTTGAGGATTTGTACTGGTTGTCCCGTCGCGATATTGACTGGCCCTTCAACCGGGCTCTCCAGCAAAGTTGCCAACGCTATCGCTGCATCTGTGATGTAGATGTAGTCTCGAGCTTGCGTTCCACTTGAGCACTTCGCCGGCCGATTGTCGAGAAGTGCGTCGATAATGCATCCAGGCATTCGCTGTTCGTGTCCCCAGGGGCCGAAAAGGTAGAAGATTCGTGGCCATGCTGCGCTGATCCCATTCGCCGTGGCGAAAGTGTCAAGCCAGTTGCCGGTCGACAACTTGGCACGGCCATAGTTGCTTGCAGGTCTGGTCGGCGTGCTCCGTTCATGGCAGACACGGCCGTCGACCCACTCGTATTCGGCGCAGCTGCCGCAGCCAACGATGCGGTGTCCACCGAATTTGACGAACGACGAAAACAGATGAGTTGATGCACTGAACCAGCGGAGATTGTCCGAAGTGTTCCAGAAAGTCTTTGGCTCCGTACACCAAGCCAGATGAAGCAAATGGGACGGTCTTACTTTGTCCAGTAGTTGCGTCGATTTCATCGGGTCCAAAATGTCGCAACAGTGAGCCGTGACTTTTGGCTGATTCAGATTCGAATGTCTGGAAACGATGTGGACGTCGTAGCCCAACTCGGTCATGAATGGCAACGTATGCCGTCCGAGGAATCCTGTCGCGCCAGTTACCAGGACACGTTTCACATGGTGGTCGCCGTGAGTCTGCAATTCTGCCTCGCTGCTGTTGGCCGGTCTCTCTGGAGTTTCCGTTCAAGCCGCTGATTGAATGAGTGTGTTAAACGACGGTAAATTCGAGTCTCGGTCTGAAACGATTTTAACTGGATACTTCCAGTCAATCGCGATCTTCTCATCCTTCCAAAGGAATCCGGACGAGGCTTCGGGCTCGTACACTCGCGACATCTGATAGAAGACCTCGCTGTTAGGTTCGAGCGTCACAAATCCGTGCGCTGCTCCCTCAGGAACATACAAAATGCTCCGATTTTCTGCCGACAACTCGAATCCCTGCCAGTTCATGTATGTTGGTGAGTGTGGTCGCAGATCGACGATGACGTCATAAATTGATCCCGTCGTGCACCGGATCAGCTTGGCTTCCTCATAGGGAGCCGTCTGGAAGTGCATTCCTCTTAGCGTCCCTTGTTTGCTGTTGTACGAAATGTTGCACTGAACCAGGTCTGGATTGAGCCCGTACTCTTTAAATTCCCGCTGGCACCAGGTCCGCGCAAAGAATCCTCGTTCGTCTTCGTGACGATCGGCTTCGATCAGCCAGGCCGAATCAAATTTCGTGGGGAGAAATTTCACGACGAATGATCTCTCAAGCGACCCGCACTTCGGGAATTGGAATAATGAACTGGCCGCCCTGGTCTCGGAACTGTTGCTGTTGCTGCAGAATCTCTTCAGCGAAGTTCCATGTGAGTAACAGGCAGTAATCCGGTTGGTCTTCGGTGAGACGCTCTGGATCGTAAATCTTCAAGTGAGTTCCAGGCGTGTAGTGGCCCTGCTTGACTGTGCTGCGGTCGACGACGTAGTCGATCTGGTCTTTGCCGATGCCGAAGAAGTTCAGCAGCGTGCTGCCCTTGGCCGAAGCACCGTAAACTGCGACTCGCTTGCCGTCTGATTTGAGTTTTTCAAGTAGCCCGACCAGCGTTTTTTGCAGGTTCTCGACGCGTGTTCCGAAACTCGCATACGACTCGGAGTTGTCGACCCACTTGGATTCCTCGGCGAGTAACGACCTTACCGACTCGCGAACAGGTTCGGCTCCAGGTGGCGTGGCGTGAATTCGAATAGATCCACCATGAATTTCGAGTCGCTCGACGTGAACGATTTCCAGGTCGTGGCTTCTAAAGAGTCGATCCAGCGCCGTCAGGGAAAAATAGCAAAGGTGCTCGTGATAGATCGTGTCGAATTCGACGTGATCGATAAGGTCCTTGAGGTAAGGACACTCGACGACGGCGACTCCGTTCGGCTTGAGCATCTCGCGAAAGCCAGCGACGACGCCATTCAGGTCTGCCACATGGGCGAGGACATTGTTCGCGTGAATGACGTCCGCGCGTTGACCATCGCTGGCGAGCCGTTTGGCTACATCTTTTCCGAAAAACTCAGAGATCGTCGGGATGTCGCGTTCTTCTCTCGCGACTTTCGCAATGTTCTGTGCTGGCTCAATGCCAAGGACCGGGACACCAGCTTCACGGTACCACTGCAGAAGATAGCCATCGTTGCTGGCGACTTCGACGACGAGACTCTCCGCACCGAGTTCCCGGTCGGACATCAGACGCTGTGCGATCGACTGCGCGTGCGCCACCATTGTGTCCGAGAACGACGAGAAGTACGCATAGTCCGAAAACAGCGTCTCCGGTGGCACAGTCTCAGTGATCTGGACGAGCGCGCACGCAGGACACCATGCCAGATCGAGCGGCCAGGTGGGTTCGGGGGTATCGAGTTGTTCGTCAGTCAGCAGGCGATTGGCCAGTGGCGTTTCACCCAGCGACAGAACCGGCGTCAAGCCGACTTTGCCACAGGCACGACATTCAATGGATTCGCAGTCTGCTGATTCGCTGTGAGATAATTTTTGTACCATGCGATTGTCCTGGAAAGTCCTTCTTCCAGCGTGAAAAGAGGCTGCCAATCGAGCAGATCGCGCGCTTTGGCGGCATCGAGATACTGGTGTTTGATTTCGTTGGAAGCCTCGCCGAGCACCACAGGTTCGAGGTCCGTCCCCATCACGTCGGCGATCTTCGCCACGAGGTCCAGCACTGACATCTGGATCTCGTTCGAAAGATTGAACGCTTCGCCAGCGAGTTCCGGCTTCTCGGCCAACTGCTCTGCCAGATGCATGTACGCCGCGGCTCCGTCTTCAACAAAAAAGTAGTCGCGAATGAACGAGCCATCCGAACGGATCAGCGGTTGCTGACCACGCAGCAACGATCGAATGGTGCCTGGAACAATTCGATTCCAGTTGAAATCGCCGCCGCCGTAGAAATTACCACAACGAGTAATGCAGACGGGCGAGCCGTACGATTTGGCATACGTCTGAGCGAGCAGGTCGCTGCACGATTTGCTGACATCGTACGGGTGCTGACCATTCAGGGGCGTGTCTTCTCTGTACGGCAGAACCGGGGCATCACCGTAGGCTTTGTCAGATGATGCTGTGATGATCTGTTTGACTTTCGGGCTTCGCCGGCAGGCATCCAGCAGCTTCCATGTGCCACCAATATTGGCTTCAAATGTTGAGCCGGGGTTGCGGTTTGCGATGCCCACGATCGACTGCGCCGCCAGGTGCATCACCGTTTCGACTTCGAATTCGCCGAGCGCCCGTTCAAGCACATTCTGGTCGCAGATGTCGCCTCGGACGACGGTCACCCGATCGATCATGCGGCTGGTAACAAGCTCGCATTGCGGAGTCCAGTCGCGGACCAGGCAGACAACGTCGGCTTCCGCTTCTAGCAGACGTCGAACAAGCCAGCCTCCGACCAGGCCAGTGGCGCCGGTGACGAAGACTCGACGATCTCGCCAGAAATCCTGATTGATGGTTCCGTCCATGGTTCCCCCCAAAGCGGGCCGGTTTCCACCGGCTAACTGATATTTCAAAGCTTCCTGGCCGGTCGGAACCGGCTCTGACTATGCCGCTTTGTTTTGAGGCATCAGTTGCAAACGTGCCTCATTGTTGTCGTTCCAGGTTTTCCAGGGAGCGTTGTCCGACTGCCACAGGCCTTCGAGGTAGTTCTTATCACGAAGCGTGTCCATGCACTGCCAGAAATCGTCGTGCCGGTACGCGACAAGCTGTCCGCCAGCCGCAATTTGAGTCAACGCGTCTGATTCCAGACTGCAGGCATCGGTCTTCAGGAAATCGAATACGCCCGGTTCAAGAATAAGAAATCCGCCGTTGATCCAGCCCTCACCGGTGATTGGTTTTTCCGTGAAGTTTTCGACGATGTCGCCGTTTATTACGAGTCCGCCGAAGCGAGCGGGCGGGCGAACGGCGGTCATTGTCGCAAGCTTGCCATGAGTTTTATGGAAAGCCAGCAATTCAGTGATGTCGACATTGCTGACTCCATCACCGTAGGTCAGCAAAAATGTTTCATCCCCAAGCCAGCGTTTCAGACGAAGCAGTCGGCCGCCCGTCATCGAGTGCAGGCCGGTGTCGATCAGCTTGACCGACCAGTCCTCGGTTTCACGATCTTCGCGACTGACCATCCCCTTCGAGAAGTCGATTGTCAGGTCGCCACTGAGGTTGTACTGATTGAGAAAGTAGTTCTTGATGTAGTCGCCCATGTAACCCAGGGCGATGTGAAAATCGTCGCATCCATGATGAGCGTAGTGCTTCATGATGTGCCAGAGAATCGGCTTGCCACCGATTTCAACCATCGGTTTCGGGCGAACGGTGGTCTCTTCCTGGAGACGTGTACCCATGCCACCCGCGAGAATAACAACTCGCATATTACGCTTCCTTGCTGGCGTCAGGCTCTTGATAACTGAATTCAGCTCATCGAATCGGACATCTAAGCAGCCAATACTGACCAATCAGTATGCAGCGAGGTCGTGCCGCTTCGGTCCATCGAAGGTCAGAGGAGGATAATTTGCGATGAAGATAGCCACAAGGGCAGATAAGCCGGTCAGTTGGATCTGCGTTCCCGGTCGGGCCTGAGCAGATCACACCGGTCATGCGGCAACGCTGGTTCGGGATTCGAAGACAGCTTCGATACGAGGGGTGGCCGACGTCTGAATCTGCTCGTCAGTCCTGTGTGGAAACATCGGCAGGCTTCGACACCATGTGCGGGCCTGCTCAGCAACGGAGAAGCTGCCGGCCGAGTGACCAGGATTCGCGTACACCCTCTGCAGGTGCAGCGGCACGGGGTAGTAGACGACCGAGCTGACGCCTGCCTGAGACAGCGACTGTTGAATTTGGCCGCGATTTTCGATCTGCACTGCGAACTGGTGATAAACGGTCGTGAGGTTCGCGTTCGGTGCGTTCTGGCTGGTTGCGACCGCTCCAGGATTCTTACTCGGGAAGAAGCTGAAGCAGCCGGTATCGCCGAACGAACCGACTGCTTTGCCTTCCCATTTGACTCCGATGGCCTGAGCGCAGTCCTCGACAACGTCCAGACCGTGTTTTCCAGCCAGCGCCATGATCGTGTCCATGTCGCATGGTTGCCCGTAAAATTGGACCGGGACATTGTGTCCTGGCCGGCGTGTGGAATATTGACTGATCGCCGGCTGTTGCCTGCCGGAGTCAAAATTTCAAGTCGCAACTGAGGCGGGTCTCAGAAGTCCCTTACAGATTCTCTTCAAGCGGCTGATTCCGTTTTTCTGACGTCGCCAGACTCCTCGCAGAACGACGGCATTTCTGATCAATATTCGAGTTGCTGCTGAAGAATTCTGTCCGGCGAGCTGGCCAAAGTAAATTCGATACCATGCCTGAATTTCGTCGTTGCTCAAGCCGAGGCCGCGCATGGAATGAGCGAGGTGTTCCAGATCCTTGATCTGAGCGTAGACCGCTTTGGTTCCGGACAGCTGCCTCGTGCCCTGCAGGTCGATCAGCCTTACTGACGGTTTTGCATCGTCGGAAGATTCCAGAATGAAATGCTGCAGATAGCAGTCTCGGTGGAACAGCCGGGAGCCATGCAGCTGCACCATCACGCTGGCGATTTCGCTCAGTAGACCAGTCAATCCCCGTTCGCGATCGTCAGCCGGAAGTGAGCTGAATTCGGCCGCCTTGTGATAGGCCGACTTCCCGTCACCGATCTCGACGCTCATGAAAAACGAGTGCCAATCGCCGTCTGATGCGCCGGATTGATGTCCCACCGGTCGCTGCCCGACAGCCGCGATGCTCATGCAGGCGACACCGGCTTTGCGACATGTCTCCACCGCGTCGGCTTCTGCAGCCGCCTCGTGCGGTCTCCGCTGATCCCGGTGTCGTTTCAGATAAACTCGGATGTGGTCAGCCGACTCCTCGTTCTGCAGCACGACTGTGCAGTTGTCTCTAATATCGCGTTCTTCGGTGACGCTGACGTCTGAATCCCGCAGAACGTCGTCGAGCGTGTGCCAGCCTTGTGCTCGAAAATGGCTGACGAGACCCGGGTGCACCTTCATCCGGCCTTCATCCAATTCCGCAAAGCCATGAGGCCAGACCGTTTCGGTGATTTTGCTCATCGCCAGTTAGTTTTCATCTTCGGAATTGTGCCGGGGCGGGAAGCGAGCGGCGCAACGCTGATCCGGTATTTTACAGCTCAGAGGCAGAGAACCGATGCTGAGCAGACGGGAGCTGACGGTATCGGGAATCCTAGAAATCGGTCAAGACGTACCTGGCTTCCAGAGCATTGCTGTCAAAACCAGGCGAGTCATCGCCGCGCGGCTTCTCGCGGAATTCTCATAAACGATTAACTGTGCTGCAGATCTTGCAATTTCGCCCGAGAGGGCGGTCCATCGATTCAGCTGACATTGCGGCGTTTTAAAATTCGCAACTATAAACCTGATAGGCCCACTCACCGGATTGAGGTTCCGTCGATTACTCTCCGACCGCATTACGCCCCGACCAAACTTTAACTGAGACCGAGTCATGAAGTTTCCCTTCAAACCAGTCACATGCGCTGTTGTCGTACCGTGCTTCAACGAAGCGGACCGGCTGAATGTTGATGTATTTGCCGAATTCGTTTGTGATACCGACGACATCGAGCTGATCTTTGTCGACGACGGAAGCACCGATGCCACGTTGCAGTCAGCTCAGGCTGTCAGTGAAAGGGCCGGTTCGTCAGTCAGTGTTCTGCGGATGGATGTGAACTGCGGAAAAGCGGAGGCCGTTCGTCAGGGAATGCGGTGGGCCGCTCAACGTGATTTTTCAGCGATTGCATTCTGGGATGCGGATTTGGCAACACCGCTGGGCACGATTTCGGCCTTTCTTGACGTGCTTACGAAACATTCTAATGTCGAAGTCGTCTGGGGCACGCGGCTTCCGTTGATGGGCCATACGATTGATCGCGATGCTATTCGGCGTCAGACCGGAAAACTGTTTTCTGCATCGAGTGCGGCTGCAGTTGGTGTTGGAATTCGAGACGCACTCTGCGGCGCTAAGATGTTTCGGACAGGGGTGATGCTGGATACTATTCTCGCTCGACCGTTCAGTTCGCGATGGATCTTTGATGTTGAGATCCTCGCGCGACTCGATGTTCTGCTGAAATCAACTGGCGGCCTGCCTGTTCAGAAGACTCTGTATGAATTCCCGGTTGATGCCTGGTACGAAATCCCCGGGTCTCGTCTGCGCATGACGGACTTTCTGCGAGCGACCGTCGAACTGACCGATCTGTGCTTGCGGTATCGTGTCTTTCCGGGAAAAGTCAAAGAACGGCTGATGCTGGATCATCAAGAGTTCGGCAACGTCATTCAGGAACAGTCGCCGAATTACCGAGTGGTGGTAGACGCTTCAGAGCTGGTGGAACCACTTCGCAGGACAGCTTGACTGGTGGCGTATCGGTCGTCCCGAGGATTGAATTTCGCAAGACGATAGACAAGGTTTTGTTGCGCATGGATGCGACATTGCATACCGCCCCAAATGACGCTGCGGGTTTTCTCGAACGATACCCAGTTCGCTGCTTTATGCTCTTTGCATTATGTCATGCCACGTTGTGGACAATCCTTCCCGTTCTTACTCAGCCGAATGCGCCACTCGATACCCTGGAGATGATTTACTGGGGGCACGAATGGCAGCCCGGCTACTACAAACATCCGCCGCTACCGGCCTGGCTGGCTGAGTTTTCCTGCTCGTTCAGCACCAGCGACGTTTGGCCGACATACGTGCTTTGTCAGTTTGCGACGCTTGGCTGTTTCTGGGGAGCATTTCAGATCGGCCGCGAGATGCGGGGCAACATAACTGGAGTGCTGGCTGTCGCTCTGCTCGAAGGATGCTACTACTATAATTTCACGACGACCGAGTTCAACAACAACGTGACGTCTCGAGTGTGGTGGACTCTGACGATTCTCTTTGTCTATCGTGGCGTCAAGCGGCAGCAATTATCGGCGTGGAGTCTGGCCGGCGTGTGTCTGGGGCTGGGCATGCTCAGCAAGTATGACACAGCGATCCTGGCAATCGTGATGGCGGCATTTTCTGTCATCCATCCAGCCGGCCGAAAGTGCTGGAAAACTCCAGGACCGGCAGCGTGCCTGATCGCTGCTCTGGCGGTATTCTCTCCGCATGTCGTCTGGCTGTTCAATAACGACTTTCCGACGGTCAGCTACTTTCTGAACCGTTCGGGCAGCGAGCACGAATGGTCGTCGCACTTCATTCTTCCACTGAAGTTCGCGGCCGCTCAAGCCGGAGCCGTTCTGCCGATGTTGATCCTGGCTGTTCCGTTGATCGGCTTTCGCTGGAAGTTCCGAAAACTTGAGACTGCCGAAGATCGCTTCAATCGCGACTTTCTCATCTGGTTTGCGTTTGGACCGTTCATTCTCGTCGAGATCGTCGGGTTGCTACTGGGCGTGCGAATTCAATCGATGTGGGGTACGGCGATGTGGTCGTACTCTGGCGTCGCCCTCTTGTTTTTCCTTCAGCTCAATCTTAACCGGGAAACGATTCGCCAGACACTGATGCGCAGCGCCATTTGTGCTGGTCTGGTTGCTCTTGTTTTTGCCGGCCGTAACTGCGCTTTACCACACGTCCGTGGTAAAGCATCGCGAATCCATTTTCCAGGTCGAGAACTCGCGGCGGAAGTGGATAAATTGTACCACCAGGCCACGGGCGAGTCTCTTGAGATTGTCGGTGGTTCGTGGTGGGAAGCGGCAAATGTCGCTTTCTACGGTAAAAATTCTGCCAGCGTGTTTGCAGACTTGGATGAGTCGATCAATCCGTGGGTCACCGATCAGGAAATGAATCAGCGTGGCGGAGTTATTGTCTGGACGAAATTCGAAGGAGACAGTGACTACCAGGAAAGCATCGTTCGCCGTTTTCCGAACACTCGTTTTGCGACGCCGTTAGCGCTTGAATCTCATACCGCGGCGGAACTTGCTCCAGTTCGTATCGGGGTCGCGATCGTCGTCCCTTCAAAGATCAGTTATCCGGAAACTGGACTTGCCGATTCAACAGCACGGGACATGACTGGTGTCCTGGTAAAAAAGAACCGTTAATTGACAGGAATAAGCACGAATACTGTCGGGGATTGGTGCCCATTTGT
>CALGTK010000132.1 GCA_937904325.1 uncultured Planctomyces sp. | reverse complement strand
AGTGGCAGCCCGGTGCCCTGCGGTGGTTTGAGCTGGGGGGCACGGAAGGCCGCCATATCCACAGCACCGAGTACACCCGGGCAGAAGCACCGCACGATCTCGGTGTGATGCTGTATGATGGCAGCAGGCGTGTGGCCTACGTCTGCCCGCTGGAGGAATCTACGTTTGACGATGACCGGCTGACACAGTTGGGGCGGTTGGTGAAACGCCGGAATGAGGCCATGGCTGACCCGGACACGATGGAGCGTTTCTTACACTTTTTCGAACACGGCTAACACAGGAGCACGGCATACACTGCAACAGGATCACACGAAACAAACTGGGGGAAATCCAAGACAAGGCCTCACCCCGCTGGAGTTGCGACGGGTGGGGAACGGGCGGAGCTGGGGGCGTCGAGGCCTTCAGTGCTGTGGCGGACCGGGTGGTGGATGCCGTCCACCGGCTGCGGGTGCAGGATCGCACGCTGGTGAATACACCGGGCGAGCAACCTAAGTTGTTCGATTTCGCTAGAGCCGATCGGATTCAACTCGGGTGAATTTGGTGGCAGATAGCGGACTTCGGCGCCCACCGATTCGATCGCTTCCCGAATGCATTTCACATTGTGACTCGACAGGTGGTCCATTACGACGATGTCTCCGGGAGCCAGCGCGAGAACGAGATGCTGCCATACCCATACCAGAAAGATGCAACGGTCGATCGGACCGAACATCAACAGTCAGTGGTGCGGTAAAACCGGTGACACGTAAAGCTCGGACGAACGTTGTCGTTTTCCGGCGTCCGAAAGGGACTCCTTCGATCACGCGGGTCCCACGCTGAGAACGACCATACGTTCGCGGCATGTTCTTTTTCACCCACGTTTCATCAATGAAAACACAGTCAGGAGATCCTCAAATGTTGTGTATCGACGAAAGCGCGCACCCAAGCTGTACGATCGGTCTTTGATAAATTCAAGGTCGCAATCTTCTCTAAGATCCGCAGACCTGAATTTTTCTCGGCTGTGACTTTGGTGTGTGAGGAAGAAAGACTTCCAGGACACCGTTCGTAAGTTTAGCTGAGATTCGGTCGTGGTCGACGTTGTCGCTCAGGATGAATGAGCGAAGGTAGTCGCCTTCGTGGTATTCCTGATGGACAAGTCGTGCTCCCTCGGGAGCGACCTGCGGGACTCGGCCGAACAATGTCAGGCGATTGTTCTGAACCTGCAATTCCAGAGTTTCCAGCGAAACGCCAGCCAGGTCGGCTCGCAGAATGAGGCCGTCGTCGGTTTCGTGAATGTCGATCGGCGGGGTGAAGACGTACCGCTCAACGGGCGGGGTATTGGCTTCCCGACTGGATCGCTGTTCGGTATCGCCCGATTGCTGGTCCGGGTTGGGGCGTGATAGTTCGTTGGTCATCTTGCGAGCCCTTATCCACCAGTGACCGGAATCTGACGAGGTGCTTCGTCCTGAGCTTTTGGCAGCACAATTTGAAGAATGCCATTGGTAAGATCAGCTTTCAGACCGTCCTCGGAAACGCGTTCCGGCAACGAGATCGATCGTTGCCAGCTTCCGTGTGGACGTTCCTGCCGACGATACCGATTTTCGTCGGCGCCTTCATCGAGCTGACGGCCGCCTCGAATTTTCAGCACACCGTTCGCGATGGCCAGGTCCAGGTCTTCGGTGGCGACGCCGGCAATCTCGGAGGTAATCAGGTAGTGGTCGTCGAGATCGTAGAGGTTGATTGGCGGATGCTGGCGTCCGAACCGCAAGCCCTGGAACGTCTGATTGACACTCTGCAGGATGCTGTCAACTTCGCGTTCGAGATCGCTGAACGCGTCGCTCCAGCTATGTCCCCAGCGAAATACGGCCATGATCAAAATGCTCTCGAACGAGTTTCCCGGGTAATGTGTCGAACTTGTGTCTCGTCTGTTTCAGACTTCCAGCGGCGGATTACTCCAGAGGGACACACATCAGCAAAGAGCATACCGAAGATCTGAGTCACACCATCAGTCATCTTATTCGCTGTTCGTAACTGGTTTATCTGTCAGTTGATACGCCGCATGTTGACTGACCTTACGATATTCATAATTGCTGCCGGATTGGCAATCTGCCAAACAGGCAGCTCGCGATATTACTCCGATCAGCCAGCGGCAGAAATCACCACCAGCCGGTAGAATGCCCGGATCGTCACTCTTCTCATCTGCCCACTCTCACTCGAAGAGCACCGTGAAGCCATGCCCGAACCCAGCACTCGAAACGCGGTTTACGTTGGCAGTTTCGATCCGCCAACGCTCGGCCATCTGGACATCATTCAGCGAGGAGCAAGTTTATTTGATCGGCTGACCGTGGGCATCGGCATCAACCCGGACAAGAAGCCGCTGTTTAGTCCGGACGAACGAATCGCTCTGGTCAGCGAGATGGTGGCAGACCTGCCGAACGTCAACATTCGCTGCTTTGAAGGTTTGTCGGTCACGTTTTCCCGAGAGATCGAAGCGGCAGTCCTGCTGCGAGGCGTCCGCACAGTCAGCGACATCGAGCTTGAATTTACGATGGCTCTGACGAACCACTCGCTGGCACCGGAACTGGAAACCGTATTCCTGATGGCAAGTGAAAAGTACTCGCATATTTCCAGTACACTGATCAAGCAGATTGCTAAGATGGGTCAGGATCTGGCGGACTCCAGCCTCCAACGGTTCGTTCCGGAATGCGTCGTCGAACCACTGCTCGACCGCTACCGAAGTGCCGACTGACTCGGCGTCACTGAAATCTGTTATTCAGCCGTGCCTTCTGGGATCATCTTGTCGAGCACACCGTTAACGAACTGGCCGGACTGGACTGAACCAAACGACTTGGCAATTTCGATGCACTCGTCGAGGACGACGGCGGGAGACGTCCCCATCATCGTCATCTCGTAAACGCCCATGCGGATGATGTTCCGATCGGTGGGAGACATTCGAGACACTCGCCAGTTCTCGGCGACAGCCTGGATCTTCTGATCGACTTCTTCCGCAGTCGAAAGCGTACCTGTGTAGAGCTGCCAGGCAAATTCGCGCAGGTCTTCGGTTTCGACCAGATCATCGAGCATCTCGTGCGCGACGTTCTGATCAATTTCCGGGTTCACATCTCGCTGATAAAGCAGTTGCAGTGCCGCTTCGCGCGCTTGGCGTCGTCGAGCCATGGAAAGTCGCTTACCTTTACCAGGGAGTTTCTGAACCAGCTCCGCAATTGTGTCATCATGGTCATTCCCGCGAAGGCGGGAACCCAGTGAATCTCAAGAGGAGAGTGCGAAGAACCGGGTGCCCACCTGCGGCGGGCATACTGTTTTTAAAATCGGGAGCTAAGTCAGCTCCTGCCGTCAATCCGCGAGAACGCCTTCAGCCTTGAGTTGCTTCAGCGTGGTCATGACTTCGATGGCTGCCAAAGCGGCTTCGTTTCCTTTGTTGCCGACTTTGCCGCCAGCACGATCGATCGCCTGCTCCATCGACTGGCAGGTTAACACTCCGAACGTCACCGGGATGCCGCTCTTCTGGCTGGCTTCGCGGAGCCCGGCAGCAACCTGATGATTGATATAATCGTGGTGTGTAGTTTGCCCCTGAATGACCGCTCCAAGGCAGATGACCGCATCATACTTTCCAGAGTGTGCCAGCTTGTCAGCGATAAACGGCAACTCGAAGGAACCCGGCACTCGGACGATGGTGATGTTGCCGTCACTCGCTCCGTGACGCCGCAACGTGTCGAGCGAACCGTCTAGCAATCGATTGGTGATCAGATCATTAAATCTGGCAACCACGATGGCGACGGTTTCGTCAGTCAAAATCAGTTTGCCTTCAATTTCTTTCGGCATGGTCAATCAGTCGTAGCCTTGGCAGTGGGTTGTCGATTGGAAAAGTTGTCGCTTGATTAATGTTCGCAGCGAATCCTCACAATTGTGCAAACGGATGATGCCTCGCAAAGCTAATTCAGGTTCATGGTGAGCAGAAACTCTTCGTTGGTTTTGGTTTTTCGCATTTTTCCGGTCAGAAGCTCCATCGCCTCGACGGGATTCATATCGTTCAAGACACGTCGGAGCACCCAGATTCGTTGCAACTCTTCCTCGTCGAACAACAACTCTTCACGACGAGTGCCCGAGCGATTGATGTCGATGGCAGGCCAAACTCGCTTTTCCACCATGCGGCGGTCGAGATACAGCTCGGTATTTCCCGTTCCTTTAAACTCTTCGAAGATCACCTCATCCATCTTCGAGCCAGTGTCGACCAGCGCCGTCGCAACGATGGTCAGGCTGCCGCCATCTTCGACGTTGCGGGCTGCACCGAAGAATCGCTTCGGATGCTGCAGAGCGTTGGCGTCAACACCGCCAGTCAAAATCTTCCCGGAGTGGGGAACTTCGGTGTTCCACGCCCTGGCCAGCCGCGTGATCGAGTCCAGGTAAATAATCACGTCGTCGCCGTATTCAACCATCCGTTTGGCTTTTTCGATCACCATTTCGGAGACCTGAATATGCCGACTGGGCGGTTCATCGAACGTGCTACTGACAACTTCGCAGTTTGAACCACGAATCTCGCGTTCCATGTCCGTGACTTCTTCCGGCCGCTCGTCGATCAGCAGGACGATGACGTAGGCATCCGGGTGATTGATCATCGTCGCTTTTGCGAGCTGCTTCAGCAGAATCGTTTTACCGGCCTTCGGCGGCGAGACAATCAATCCGCGCTGTCCCATTCCGATTGGCGACAGAATGTCAACGACTCGTGTGCTGAGATCTTTCGTCTGGTCGTTAGCAAGGAGCAATCGGCAATTCGGATGCAACGGCGTCAGGTCGTCAAACGAAACCTTCGCGGTGACCAGGTTCGGGTCCTGACCGTTAATCGCTTCGACTCGGAGCAGCGCAAAGTATCGCTCGTTTTCCTTCGGAGGCCGGATTTGGCCCGCGACGGTCGCACCGGTTTTTAAACCGAAGCGTCGAATCTGACTGGGCGAGACGTAAATGTCGTCAGGGCAGGGCAGGTAGTGGTAATCCGGACTGCGGAGGAAGCCGAATCCGTCCGGGAGAATTTCGAGCGTTCCCTCGCCAAACATCAGACCGTTAATCTTGGTCCGAGCTTTCAGAATCTTGAAAATCAGATCCTGCTTCTTCAGGCCGACGACCTCGGTGAGGTTTTCCTGCTCAGCAAGTTCGAGCAGTTCAAGCATCGACATGCGGTGCAGTTCGGCGATGTGAAGGTCGCCCTGTTTAATTTCTTCGTAACGCTTGTCGCCGGGAAAGGAGCCCTGGCCACTTTGTGCCTGCTGGACTTCGGACATGATTGGAGCCATTGCAGCTGGGAGAAGTGTTTGGCTGGTTCGTTTGGCCTTGAAGGTCCACTGTGTCCGACGGGCGATCGCCCGACAGCCACAAAAGAAGTCGAAGTCAGCAACACCCCTGCGAGATAGGGGTCATCAATATAAATGGAAAGGAGTGTCTGGCTCGGACGAGTCAGACGAGTGTCGCGGCAAGCCCGCTGGTGAGAACTCTGAGGGTAAGTAAGATTAGTGGGGTTTCTTTTTGATAAAAGAGGCGAGTTGCCCTATCGCGTTTTCGAGACTGCCCGAGTTGTCGATAACAAATTCCGAGACTTCCTGTTTGTCGTCCAGAGAAACCTGACTCGATTCCCGCAAGCGAAGTTCGTCGGCCGTCCAGCCTCGGTTTTCTTCAACTCGCTTCAGTCGCGTTTCAAAAGGTGTATCAACAAAGACGATTGTGTCGCACAGATCGTTCCAGCCGGCTTCCAGCATGACTGCAGCGTCTAGAACGACGACTTCTGTTTCCTCAGAAACTTCGGTCAGCTGTTTTTCGACCTGTCTCCGAATTGCCGGATGAACGATTTTCTCCAGCTTGATTAATGCTTGTTGGTGGTGAATTTGTGAACCGAAAACCTGCCGCGCGAGAGACTTTCGATTGATTTCAGACTCGTCAAAAACGGAGTCGCCAAAATCTCGCCGGATACCGTCTCTCACGATCGGAATGCCAAGCACGTCGTGCCCGACTCGGTCGGCGTCGATCAGGTATGTCTTGAAATGTTTGGAAAGGCCTCTGGAGACCGCACTCTTTCCGGATCCAATGCCACCGAGAATGCCGACAACCAGAGTTTTTGATCGCGTGGACACGCCAGAAAAAGACTCTGAAGAAGGGTGGGAAACCAACAATCCGTTGCGAGCCAAAACAATGAACGACAGAATCCAATCCGTACGCTGGTGAGTCAGAGATGACTCATTTTCAATGAGCAATCATCGTCCCCGAACGGTCGGCAACTGTCAACCAATAGGCCGCTATGCAGCGGTTGTCCGGAAGCGGGCTGCGTTTGCCGATTTCCACGCAATCTGGAATTGGCCAGCTAAAATCGCCAGCTTTACTCAAAACCCGGATTGACCCCGTTTCGAAGATTCTGATATCACCCACAGCCCCTGACGTCCTCAGGAATGTTCGAGGTCGCAGTGGGACTGTTTAAGCAGCATGCTGTGGAACAGCAGGCTCTCAAACAAAGGTTTTTCTGCCGGTCGGATTGGGAGACTCGGTCGGTAGGCGTGCGTCAGGGAAGACGCAGAAACGCTTCATAATCAGACACTTTGGCGGATGACAAAACAGCATGAAGCTGTTGCGTGGTTCGTGTCGTGTTTGTTTGGAATAGCAAATCAGGGAGGATTCGCTTGAGCGACCCGATGAATCGACTTCGTGTCCTGTTTGTCGACGACGAAGCCATGATCCGTGAGGTCATGCGCATCGAACTGCCGCGCATGGGACATGACGTAACCGTCTGCGAAAGTGGCGAGAAGGCCCTCGAAATCATCGAGACTGGCTCTTTCGACGCCGCCATTGTCGACCTCAGAATGCCGGGCATCGACGGCTGGCAAGTCGTCGACCACCTTAAAGAAGTCTCGCCAGACACTCAGATCATCATCCACACGGCTCACGGAAACCTTGACGAAGCCGTCACCGCGATTCGGCGAGGAGCCAACGACTTTCTACAGAAGCCCTGCAAACTCGTCGACATCGCGACCGTACTTCAGCGAGTCGCCACCAACCGAACACTCGCTAACAAAACTCTCGCTCTCGAGCAGCGACTGAAAGCGGCGGAAGGATCGGCCGAACTCGTCGGCGATTCCGCACCGATGCAACACGTCAAAAAACTGATCAGTAAGATCGCCCCGACGGAATCCAGCGTCCTCGTTCTCGGCGAGACAGGCACCGGCAAAGAACTCGCCGCACGCAGCATCCACGAACAAAGCAAACGCGCAGAAATGCCGTTTGTCGCGGTCAACTGCGGAGCACTGCCTGAGCAACTCGTTGAAAGTGAACTCTTCGGACACCGCAAAGGAGCGTTTACCGGAGCGGAGACTCACCGCAAAGGCCTGATCGAAATGGCCAACGGCGGAACCTTGTTCCTTGACGAACTGGGCGAACTCGACAAAGCAACTCAGGTAAAGCTGCTGCGATTTCTGGAGTCCGGCGAACTGCGACGCATCGGCGAAAACGAAGCCTTCCACGTCGACGTTCGGGTTGTCTGTGCGACCAATCGCCCACTGCAGGAAATGGTCGACAAAGGCACGTTCCGAGAAGACCTTTTCTTCCGCGTCAACACGTTCGAAATTCGGTTACCGACACTCCGCGACCGCGCAGACGATGTCAAACTACTCGCAAAACATCTGATCCAGCGACACCGCAGCAAGCACGGCGGCCAGCCAGTCACCCTCAGCAAAGACGCCGTCGAGTCGCTGAAAACGCACGCATGGAAAGGCAACGTTCGCGAACTGGCCAACACTGTCGAGTACGCGATAACACTGTGCGACGGCGACAAGATCGTCGCCAATGACCTGCCGGATTCGATTAGATCAACCACCTCTTCTTCCGCTCCAATCAGCATCCCCAATGGAGCCGGAGTTTTGTGGAGCTCCGGCGATAATAAAACGCTCCGCGAAATCGAGATGGATCTCATTTACCGAGTCCTCGACAAACACCACGGCGACAAACCGCGAGCAGCCGCCGAATTGGGCATCGCCCTGAAAACGCTTTACAACAAGCTCAATCAGTACGAAGCCCGCGGCAACGCTGCCGCTTGATTTCCAGACTCGAAAAGTCGCTGTTCGATTGCCGAATTGCTCGTCAGAATTCTCGCGTTGCCAGTTTCTGACACCGCCACGTGAGAATCACCGAAATGCGAATTACAACCTGGAATGTCAACGGGATCCGAGCTGCAATCCGCAAAGGGTTCACAGAAATCATCGACCAGGTAGCTCCGGACATTCTTCTTCTTCAGGAAGTCCGCGCTTTACAGGAACAAATCCCCGCTGAATGGGTCAATCCGGACGACTGGCACGTGCACTGGCACCCCGCCGAAAAAAAGGGCTACTCCGGTACGGCGATCCTTTCACGAAGCCCGATCGAAATCCTGGGAACGGGACTCGACAAGCAAGACCCCGAAGGTCGCATCGTACGAGCACTGGTCGACGGCGTCGAAGTGGTCAGCGTTTACCTACCATCAGGATCGTCCAGCGAAGATCGCCAGAAGGTCAAAGATGTCTGGTTAGACGAGTTCGCTCCGTGGGCGAACGGACTGAAACGCAAACGCCGCCCCGTTGTCATCGGCGGAGACTTCAATATTGCCCACACCGAGCAAGACATCTTCTACGCAAAGTCGAACGAAAAAACGTCCGGTTTCCTTCCGCACGAACGCGCATGGATGGGTGAGTTGATCGCTGACGGCTGGCAGGATTTCGTCCGCAATCAATATGGCGACATGCAGGGGCCGTACTCGTGGTGGTCAAACCGCGGGCGCGCCAGAGAACTCGACCGAGGCTGGCGCATTGATTACCTGATCGGCAATACGGCTGCGGCGAAGCGATTCAAATCCGCAGACATCTGCCGCGAAGGCGGCATGACTGTTTCCGATCACGCGCCAGTTTCAATCGATCTGGACTGACTGTGCTGATGGACGGTACCCAGCCTACTTGCTCGTGCCGCCGGATAATTCTTTGGATAACTCTTCGATGAATTTCCCATAGGCCTTAGAGCCACGGATTGATCTTAACGCTTCGTCGGTCTGCATTGCTGTCAGCATTGCTTGAGCCACCGTCGCGTCAGACTTTGCGATATCGAACGCTTCTCGCAGCAGGTCGACAGCTCTAGTAGCTGACTCGGTAAACTGCTGCCTTCTCAATTCGGTTGTCAGACGCGGATCACGCAGTACCGATTCTCCCAGTCGAGCATGAACGGTGGCGGCGTTATGGAAAAGGGCGAACGCCGTTGGACCAACTTCAGCCGCCTGGATGCGGGCGAGTGGACAAGCCATGTCAACTTCGCGGATCGCGGCCTGCCGATTGCCGCTCTTGGCGTAAGCCGATGCCAGTCCGATCAACGTATCCGGGTTGTCTGGCGAGTGTTCTTTGGCTGTTTGAAAATCACGGATGGCAAGTTCGATGTTGTCTTCAAGGAATACCCAGCCTCGCTTGGTCAGCGGGATCGCCTGGCGACGGTCGAACATCAAGGACAGGGTGTAGTAGTCAACAGCCTCGTACTTTTTTCGCATGCCGTGATAGGCGGTGGCAATTCCGTTGTAGACGAGGTGAGGTTCGGGCACCGTCTTCTCCACTTCGCCGTTCACCAGCTTTAGAAAGTCGTTGTATCGATCGATGGCCTGCTGATCCTCGTTGACCTGCAACAACGCTTCGGCAAGTTGCAGAACTGTGCTCGAATCTTCTGGCCGCAGCTTGTTCGCCGCTTCCAGATTTTCAACGGCTTGTTCATGCTCACCCAACAGAGAATGAATTTCAGCGATGCGTTTCCGCGTGACCGCTCTTCGATCAACGTTCCCGTCGAGTTCCAGGTGACGTCGGTAGCTGGCCAGTGAGGCAGTCGTGTTACTTTGCCATGCGTAAATTCGTCCTCGCAACTGGTGAAGTCCGGGGTGGCTACCAGCACCACTATTTGCTGCCTCTGCCAGTGTATCCAGCGCCTTCGTATAAAGACCTTGAACCTGCTGCTCGATATCGAGATCGGACACCCGCTCCGCACCTTGCCCGTCCTGCAAATTCATATCCGAAGAAGGTTTCTGTAACTCTCCAGCCAAAGCCAGGTACGCCGCCGCTATGTTGACGAGCGGCTTTCCAGAATCAGGATTCAGGTCGCGGGCTTTCTCCAGATTCTTCAGCGAATCGTCAAACTTGCCCTGGGTCAGCAGGATGACTCCGCGATTGACGAAGACACTGAAGAGTTCAGGCTCCAATTTTTCAGCGTCGTCGAAATCGACGAAGGCATTCTCGAACTGGCTAAGTTGAGCCGAGCAGATCCCTCTTTGAATATACGCCCAGGGGTAGTCTGGACGTCTCGCAATACACGACGAAAAACTGCTGGCGGCTGCCGCAAACCGGCCCAGGTTGCGATAACAGAGCCCTTGGAAATACTGAACCCAGTAGTGGTCCGGCGAAAGCTGTTGAGCCTTCAGGTAAAACCCCAACGCCTCGTTGAGATGTCCACGCCCCCGAAGATTTTCGGCGACAAGGTAGAAGTCCAGTGCCGTTTCGGGCTCCAGAAATTTGGCTTCTTCAAAAACTTGTTTTGCTTCTTCACTTCGCCCCGCATCCTGCAGATAATTGGCTTCACGAGCCAGTAAAGCTTGTGACGAGATGCCCAGAGACTTTGCTTTGGCCGTCCATTCAAGGGATCGTTTTGCGGCAGCAGTTCTGAGTTCGTCCGATTTATCCTGAGCAAGCCACCGCTCCATATCAGCAGCGATTAAGAGCAGTTCGAAGGTTCCCTCACGCAAGGCCTGCAGCGGCCACTCGCCATTCACACGATGCCAGCCACGAGCCCACGGAAGCCGTTCCGAAAAATGCGGAGGCGACTGAGGCAGTGGATCCGGACTATCAAGATTAAAAAGGGCGAGAGCTTTTCGCACATGCTCGAACGCCAGCTTCGCATCCTCACTTACATCTTCTTCGTCGGGAAAGCTCGACCGGATACGAGCCTGATCAAGTTCTGCCAGAAACTCGTCGAACCTCACCTGTGTATCCGCCACAGCTTCCTGCTGAGCCAGCGCGTCGGTCACCGTCTTCGTTTGACGAGTTACTTCCACGGTAATGTCTGCCAGCTTGGTTTCGTCCTTCAGCAGCGTAGCCAGTTCAGCGAGCAGCGTTCGCGCGGACTCGTAGTTCCCGTCGAGGATCTGGGACCTCGACTTAACAAGTTTCGATTCTGCGTCGCGACCGATTTTTGCCAGCCGATCCGTTTCGACAAGTTGCAATCGGCTGGTGAGGAAACTACGCAACTCATTGAGTTCTGTGTGCTCGCCGGTTCTGCCAAGAGCTTCGTTAAGCAACTCACGAGCCTGCACATAATCCCCTTGAACGGCTGCCGTAGCAGATAGTTGCGCCTTAGTCTGGGCAACGTTGCGAATGACATCCATCGCGTTGCGATGCGACCAGGCAGAGCCGATCCACACGACGAATAGAACCACGGCAGCAGCGGCCACGCTGTTAACGGTTGACCGATTTCGCTTCGCCCAGCGTTTGGCTTTCATCAACCAGGGATCCTGGTAGCACGACACCGGTTCGTCAGCGAGCCACGCTTCGATGTCGGCTGCAATCGTTAGTGCCGAGTCGTACCGGTCTTCGCGATCCGTCGCCATAGCCTTCATACAGATGGCTTCAATCGATTTGGCGATGGAAGCATCATGATCACGCGGTGGAACGATGTTTCCTTCCTTCACGTTTTTCAAAACTTCACGAATCTTGCCTCTCGCGATCGGCTGATGATTCGTGAGAAGTTTGTAGAGAATGCCGCCCAGCGAATAGATATCGGTGCGGGCGTCGAGTTCGTCGAGCTTCCCGGCTGCCTGTTCGGGTGGCATGTACGCTGGCGTACCCATCACGGAGCCCATCATCGTCTGGCTTCCGGCCGAGCGTACGTCGGTGTGGACCATCTTTCTGGTCGACCCAAAGCTGCCACTGAATTGCGACTGCCCAGCGACAGAGGTACCAGCTTTCGATACTCCACCAGTTGACGGCTCAACAACGGCCGTACCTGTCTGTAAACCTGCGGCCTGGGATTCCATGACAGTCTGATCGTCAGCAACGAAGTCCGGCGTACTTGTCGTAATGGGAGCCTCATCGCCGATCGGATCGACGTCGATGACTTTGGCCAGACCCCAATCCAGGACAAGCGTCTCGCCAAACGCGCCGACCATCACATTAAGCGGTTTGAGGTCTCGATGAAGGACGCCTCGATCGTGAGCAAAGGCCAGCGCGTTGCAGATATCAATGAAGTTGGCAAGGAGCCGCCGAAACGTCAGTGTCCACTCCGGACTGTCTTTCGGGAGTTGATGGAAGGCTTCAATTTCCTTCTCCATCGTTTCGCCACGAACCAGCTTCATCGCGTAGAACGGTGTTCCGTTTTCCTGGTAGCCGATATCGTAAATCGGAACGATGCCTGGATGCTCAAGCTGCCCCGTGATCTGAGCTTCTTCCAGAAACCGCTCCAACGCGTTTCGATTTTTCAAGGCGCTGGGAAGAAGCTCTTTGAATGCCACTTCACGCCGTAACCGCGAGTCGTTGGCCATCCAGATCTGGCCGAGGCCCCCGCGGGCAAAGTTAGTGACAAGCTGGTATCGCTGCTCGGCGTCCCACCGATTTGCAGTTTCATGTTCGGCCTTTCCTTTCGCTGGCCGCTTTTTCTGCCTCGAACCACGAGTTTCGTTCCAGTCTCCTTTGCTGGATGCTCCTTCTGTACTTGCCCCCTCGAACTTTGTAGCTCCAGTTTGTGAAGAGCTGGCACCGCCAGTAGCACCTTCGATAATCGTGTCGTCCGCGTCTGTCTTGCTCGCCAATGTACCTTCTATGATCGTGCCATCGGGGTCAGCTGCTTCAGTCGTCGCTCCTTCGATGATGGTCCCGTCGGAATCGGCGTTGTCAGTCGACGGCTCTGCAATCTGTGTCGCGTCTTCGTCGTGAGATGCCGATTCGATGACTGTTCCGTCTTCGTTGTCTGTACCATCCTCGATAGAGGTCTGATCGGCTTCGGGCATCGACAACTGCGTATCGTCGACTTC
>CALGTK010000131.1 GCA_937904325.1 uncultured Planctomyces sp. | reverse complement strand
CTGGATCGGCCGAAAGGCCGTCGGACTGGTCTAGCAAATTCAGTTCCAGCAACGATAGGGTGGGGTCCGGCCCAATCAACTGAGACATAATGCCTCGTACTTGTTCAATCCATCAGTCACAGAGACAAATCAAATGGATGTCAATTCGCAAAACCACCGACTGAAACTACCGGATTCGCTTCGGACTCAGATGTTTGAGTTTCGGAAGCGGGTCTGGATTGTCAAAACGGTCGAAGCGTTGTGCGGGGCTCTGTTTGGAGTTCTGCTTGCGTTTCTGGTGACGTTTGCACTGGATCGAGTCTGGGATACTCCGGCGAGCGTGCGGCTTGGACTTTTCGTCGTTGCGATACTGGCCTGTGCGGTCGTGCCGCTGGCTCTACATCGTTGGATTTGGCAGCAACGGAAGATCGAACAACTGGCCCGGCTTCTGACACAGACTTACCCGAGTATCGGAGACCAGTTGCTTGGAATCATCGAACTCGTGCGTAGCGAATCTGAGCAGGCCCGGTCACTCGCTTTGTGTGAAGCCGCCATCGGTCAGGTTGCAGAACAGGCGGCACCTCGCGACTTCACGACGGCGGTGCCGAAGCCTCGCCATATTCGGCGAGCAGTCATGGCAGGACTGACTCTGGCAACCGGGCTGACTCTGCTGACACTATATCCAGCCGCCACGGCGAATGCCTGGTCGCGTTTTCTGATGCCGTGGCAAGACACCCCGCGATACACATTCACGATGGTCGACAAGTTGCCGAAGCAGTTGTACGTCGCGCATGGTGAGCCCGTTGACTTCAAAGTGCAGCTCGCCGCACAAACGGTTTCACGACCACAGAACGGCGTTGTGCAACCTGGTATGCAACGACCGATCAACTCGACATTGACTGGCAACGAATACACGTTCGGCCTACCTCCGCAGATTGACTCGTCGACGCTCAGTGTTGAAATCGGGGACTTCACTCAGCAGCTTCCGATCGAACCAGTGCTGCGACCAGAGATCAGCTCCTTCGTGGCAGATGTCCGGCTACCGGATTATCTCGAACGAAAAGAACCGCTACGCAAGGACGTACGTGGCGGAGCCGTTTCTCTGGTGAAAGGCAGCGCCGCCACATTCACAGCGACAGCCAGTCGAAAACTGACAACTGCGTCGGTCGCCGGAAATGCAATTTCCCCCGCGGATGCAACGATCATCAGCCCCTCGCAGAAAGTTGACGCCGATCGTAAAGTGATCTTCGAATGGACCGACGAGTACGGCCTCTCGGGAAAAGAACCGTTCACGCTGACGATCAAATCGCTGAACGACGAAATACCGGCAATCTCCTGCGCCGACCTGCCAAGTCGCAAAGTCGTGCTCGATCGTGAGCAACTTACTTTCACGGTACACGCTCAGGATGATTTCGGCGTAAAACGCGTCGGGATCGTCTGGCAAGGTCTCGACACAACTAACTTTTCGAAGCCAGCCCACGGCGAGCGGATAATCTCCGCAGGCGGTCCCGACAAAGAACAGCTCGAACTGACCGGGACATTTACGGCCAACTCGTTGGGAATCGAGCCGCAGCCGATTGAAGTTCGGCTCTTCGCAGAAGACTACTTCCCCGGTCGAGAACGCGTTTACTCGGCACCACACCTGCTCTACGTCTTGAACGCCGAACAGCACGCCATCTGGCTGACCGAACAACTCAGCAAGTGGCACCGGCAATCGCTGGACGTCCGCGACCGCGAATTGCAGCTCTACGAAAAGAATAAAAAACTGAGAGCGTTGACCGCCGACGAGATCACTCAGGCGGAAAACCGTCGGCTGATTGAAACTCAAGCAGCCGCAGAACGGGGCAATGGTCGGCGGCTCGCCAGTCTTTCGGACAGTGGCCAGGAGCTGATTAAACAGGCGATGCGGAACCCTGAATTTGGTGTCGGGCATCTGGAAAAATGGGCAGAGATGCTGCAGATTCTGAAGGACATCTCTTCAAATCGAATGCCCACTGTCGCTGACATGCTCCAACGGGCGTCCGAGACACCCAGTCTGGCTCAGAATTCGCCAACCAGCAAAGCTCCGACGGCGGGAATGGTTCGCAACTCAACCTCCGGAGCCTCGCCACCCGATCCAACCGCAGAGTCTGACAAAAAAAAGCCAAACGTACCGGGCGTCGTGGACGTCGAGTCGTCACAACAATCGCTCGATCAGAAACCGGGTGAAGAAAAGAAGCCGTCGGAAACCGGGGGTGCTCCGCGACTGACTCTGGCCGCGACAACGTTGATCGGTGGTGGCAAGCAGGGGGATGACTCGTGCCCGGTTAGCGACAAAGTCGAAGAGGCAGTCGAAGAGCAACGCGACCTGCTGGCCGAGTTCGAGAAGATCGCCGACGAACTAAATCAACTGTTGGCGAATCTCGAAGGCAGCACTCTCGTCAAGCGTCTGAAAGCAGCCTCGCGGACTCAGTATAAAATCGCTGGGCGAATCGGCGACGAAGTGGCAACGTCGTTTGGAGTCACTCCTCAATCCACAAAAGCTGAGCAGAAAGAGCTGTTCACTGAATTATCAAAGCTTGAAGAAACCAACACGCTGGACGTGTCAAACATCATGGACGACATGGAAGCGTACTTTGAACGACGTCGCTTCACGCAGTTCAAGACTGTACTCGACGAAATGAAAAACGAAGACGTGCTGGGAGCATTGCGGCAGCTTGGCGACGACCTGCCGAAAGAAACGGGCCTGTCGATCGCTCAGTGCGAGTTCTGGTCAGATACGTTTGATCGCTGGGCGGAAGACCTCGTTGAACCCGCTTCGGGCGGCACGTGACCTGGGTCCAAATCGGCCGGCAGTTTGCCGCCATCAATCGTGCTGGAAGTACTGCAGATTCTTGAAGCCGAAGTCAACCTGCGTGAAACGACGCGCGTCGCCGAACAAGCTCGACCAGCAATGAAGAGCGAGGATTACGACAGCCGGGCTAAAGACCTGTCAGACACACAGGAACAACTCAGAAAACGGGTCGACAAGGTCATTGATCGGATTGGCGAGTTGCCAGACGCCGCTGCGAACTTCGGAAAAGAGCTGCAACTACTTAGTGAAGTTTCGCAGGTCATGATCGAGGCAACCGCAATTCTTGCACAGCCCGACACCGGCAAGCCGGCTATCGCCGCAGAAACTGAAGCCATCGAACTGCTGCTCCAATCCAAACGGATCAATCCAAAGGGAGGCGGTGGTGGCGGAGCTACTCCTGGTGGAGGAGGGGGCGGGGGCGCACCTGGGCGCGGTGGACTGGATTGGCG
>CALGTK010000130.1 GCA_937904325.1 uncultured Planctomyces sp. | reverse complement strand
CAGTGACTCAAACTGTAGGTCAATCAGTCAGTGGTCTCGGGCAACAGGACCTGCGGATCTGCTCCGGGTTGGTCGACCGACGCCGCGAAACATGACTACAACTGAACCTGAAGACTCCATGTGGCACGTCATCAATCGGATGACGGCAGCTCCGTCTTCCGTCCACATCCAGCGATGCTCCAGGGCGAGGATCCTAGTTCCGCCGCGCCATCCAGATCACATGCCGGGCCCCCTTACCCGCATGTGCCCGCACCGTAACCTCCTCGACCACAAAGCCTACCGCACGAAGCCGTCTCGTGAACGCCTTGTCCGGCCCCGCGGACCAAATCGCTAACGCGCCGCCCGGTTGGAGGACCCTAAACATCACCGATAGCCCTTCCTTCGAGTACAGCCACTGATTCGAGGCCCGAGTCAGCCCGTCCGGCCCGTTGTCCACGTCCAGGACGATCGCGTCAAAGCCAACGCGCTCCTTCTGAAGGAGCACTGTCACATCGACCGCTTGGACCTGCGTACGAGTGTCGTCCAGTGGTCGCCCCGCAAACGATCCCAGAACGCCACGGTTCCACTCCACCACTCCGGGCACGATCTCAGCGACCACGACCTCAGCATCGGCGCCCAGTGCCTTCAGCGTCGCCGACAACGTGAAGCCCATCCCAAGCCCGCCGATGAGAACCCGAGCCTCCGGTTTCGCTCGTAGGCCTTTACACGCGATCACTCCCAACGCGTCCTCGGACGAATGAGCACGCGTGCTCATAAGATCCTGGCCGCCTACGATCTTGATGAAGTAGTCCGCCCCTCCTTGATAGAGCCCGAGTTCGCCACCCTCGCCGGGGATCGATGTGCTGTGGACAAGGTGCATGGCGGACTTTCTTTGGGTGGGGTCGGGCGAGGCGGTTGGGTAGTGTAGGAGAACAAGGTGCACTCAGGCTCTATTAGCCCCATGCAAGGCGGCTCCATGCAGAAGAGATGGCCAAGAAACGTCCCTGACGGTTCAGCCACCACTGAGTTCTCCGCGAGACAGGGTCGTCCTGGTTAATGACGCGGCAGCCATATCCGACGCTGCCCCCATCCGGTTCGAAGCAGGTTTGAATGCTTCCACGATTGGACCATTTCGGTCAACTGCCTACTCACATTCGGAGTGGCGTAACGTTTCCCTCTGTCCCCATTTTGGGGCGGCCAGAATGGAACGTCACTAACCTGCATTTCGTGATGCCGGTCGACCAATCCGACGCACGCAACAGAAGCAGCGTAATTGCACCCGGGGTTGTCGACCGGATGCAATTCGGCTGCTTCGAAGCCCGGAAACCACTATTGTGTGCCCTCCGGAAACCTGTCCTGCTCCAGTCGGTCGTTATGCGGGCCAGCATTGAGCTGTGCGTGCCGTCGTAAGACTGACGAAGGCTGACAGATCGCCAATTGCGGCGAATCAGTGCATAGCCTTCTTTTGCGATTCGCCGCTAACTCCATTGCATGATCTGGCCTGCGTCTCTCAATCTTTGCTCACAGAAATCTGCAGGACGACCACTGTGTTTGGCATCAGCCGGTACGTCATTCGACCGGTGGCATCGATGAGTCGTTCCCTCCGCGGTCCCGTCAGTTTGACTGCATCCGGTCGGGCGATTGTGTTTTCCGTGAGATAGCTGGGAGCTCGGACTTCGTGGACGGTGGCTTCGGTGGCTGTCGCGCCGGACACATCGAGTCGAATCGTGACCGGGCGACTGGCGTCCTTGTTCAAGAGAGCAAGATACAGCGTGTGCCCGCCATTGGTTTCATTCTGTGAAAGCGAAGCGCAGTGGGAGACCCGTTCGAACGTGTATTCAGGATCGCGGTACAGACCTGGCTGTGGCGCCGCGATCAGGTTGTCGCCATGCAGGTGACTTTCGACAAGGATCTCACCCCGCTGTTCGCTGAGGAGTTTGAACACCCAGTAGATCGGCATTCGGTAGCCATAGCCTTCGTCAGTGCTCTTTCCCTTGTACGAAAGGCCCTGTTCGCGAGTCGTCTGGATTGAGAACATGGCCTGGGCATCGTTACAGAAGCTGTGCCAGAACGCGGCATGGATGTTCTCTGACGGAACGCTCTTCCTAGTCATGTAGATGAGCTGGTCGGCCATGTAGACGCCAGTCGCCATGGTGCGCATCAGCGACCCGCGGAAGCTGTTTGAGTGCTGGCGAAAGATGCCGCCCGTCCAGTCGCCGGACCACTCACCAACAATCAGTTTCGGAGGCGGTTGCTGCCGGCACTTCTCCTGAATCAGCCGGCTGATGACTTCGTGACACTCACGAAACTTCGTGCCCCAGCAATAGAGGTGCTTCCATTCGTCATCGGTGTCGAGGTAGTCGTATTTCCCGTTCCAGCCGTTGGCCGCGTAGAAGTGCCAGTCGAAATAGTCGACACGCACGTCGAGATGCTCAAGAAACGCGACCGCGAATTCGTGACTGGTTGTGAAGTTGATATCGGGCGAATCCTGTTTCGGTTTCGCTTCGGAACGAGGCCGTTGGATGTTGATAAACGGCACGACAATCTTCGCTTCCGGTGACATCTTGCGAATCACCGGAACAAGCCGACCAAGAGCCAGTGCGTACTCCTTCGCGCCTGCTGCGTTTTCGCGGAATCCCTGCGGGTAACTGTGGACCTCGTTGCCGAGCTGCCAGTACGTAATGGCATACGGCTTTTCCCGACCGTTGGCCTTTCGCTTTGCAGCCCAGTCGATGCCGTCCTCGTCGATGTCGCCGTCACCGACGAGGTACTCGATATAGCCCTGCACCGACTCCTGCGGCTCGCCCACAAAGTTGATCTGCATCAACGGTTCGATGCCGAATCGCTCGCAAAGCTGTAGAAACGTGTCGAGGTCGTACACCTCAGTCGGATGGCGGTCCGGGTTCTTCCCGATGTGGTCCTGCCAGTAGAAATTCGACCACGATCCGCGGTGGTCATTCCGATTGAAAACGAATCCGCCCGGATATCGCGCGATTCGCAAACCCGACTCGGCAATGTGCCTGAGGACCTTGTCTGGATATCGCGGTGCTCGGAGGGGATTCGTCTTATGGTCAATTCCTGCTCCGAAAATGAACGGACTGATTCGCCCTTTTCGCACGCTCGTGTCGATCTCAATTTGAACCGAGAGTTCATCTGCGATCGCATGCCCGGGCCATAGTGCCGCTGATACGATGAGAAGTCCCAGAACCAACACGATAACGAATGATGGCAGTCTCACGGTCAAGTTCTTTCTATTTGTGTATGCTGACGACACTCAGGACCAACGAATCAATTACTGGAGTAGTGGCGAAGGTTTAGAATTGCCGGATCGGCGTTGTGCCTGGTCCGGCCTATTTTAGATTGGAAATAGATAGATGAATCGCTACGGAATTGAGCGGCGTGAGTTTCTTCGGTACATGGCAGCGGTCTCGGCGATTCCGACGATCGCTCTGCGGGCTGAGGGGCAGGTAACGAGCAAGCCTCAGTTCCGTGGGGATCCATTTACTCTCGGAGTTGCTTCGGGCGATCCTGAACCGGACGGAGTTGTAATCTGGACGCGTCTCGCTCCGAAACCGCTTGATGGAGGTGGGATGCCGAATGAGCCGGTGACGGTTCGATGGGAAGTTGCCACGGATGAAGCGTTTGGCGATGTTGTCCGAAAAGGGACTGCACTGACGGATGTGCCTGACTACGGGGCCACTCCCAGGAAGAAGGAAGTGACAGTACCCAGGCCGCAACACGAGCCAACGAATGCGATCGCACGGCAGGGAGGCGAGTTCCTTCTCTTGAATCAAATGCCGAAGAATCGGCCACAGTATTGCTCGTACCGAGTGCGGTCACAGTGACACATCAGCGATTTCGCTCGCGACTCCGGTGATCGCGACCGAGGCGGCGAAAATTTGACGGGCCAACTCGCTCCGGTCTGGTCGACCGACGCCGCGAAATATGACTACAACTGAACCTGAAGACTCCATGTGGCACGTCATCAATCGGATGACAGCAGCGGTGTACATCACGCAGTTTCGGTTGTGGTGGGGCGATCCGACGGAGCGAGGATTCGAAGCTACAGATT
>CALGTK010000129.1 GCA_937904325.1 uncultured Planctomyces sp. | reverse complement strand
CATCACAACAGGATGTAGAATCCCGTCGTCTAAAAGAACAACGGCATGTTGCCGGTATTTATCGCTAACTGCTAGTGCACTACCCGCTTTCAGCCTTGGCATCACCGAACAGGAAAAATGGCGACACACAAAATTAAAAAAAAACGCCCCATCCTGGCGACGTTCACGCGTCAGAAGGGTGCAAGTCCTGGCCGACCGTAACTCACGTCAATTGAGCATGTAAATGGGCCTGAAAGCTCGCCCGGCCGCCAGCGTGATCCTTATGTCGTCGAAGACTTTGCGGCGCTGATTGCCATCATTTGCTGCGTTTTTATCGACCGCTGCTGAATCGTCATTCCACGCCGCCGGCGGAACCTCACGATCCGGTCGATCTGGAAGAAGAGTGAAATGGAGCCTGGACGGTGACGACACCGGACAAACTCGAAGGATTAGCCCTGCAGCACATCCGGTGCGAAGATCTTCGCCGTCGTCTCAGCGGCCGCGTGCTTCTCAGCCATGTTGATGTAACGCTTCGTCGTGCTGAGGTTGCCGTGCTGCATCACCAGTCACCTGCGTCACTTCTAACGCCGACAACGCCTGGTAGTTGTTTGTGGCAAAGCCTCGCCGTAGATCGTGGAAGCCGTACCACTGGTCCTCGGCTTTCAGTCGCGGTTCGAGGCCGGCGGAATTCTGCAATCTAATGAAGTGGGCGAACAGCAAAACGCCGCTCACAATGCGCTCACAGAACAACGTGCAGACGAAAAAAGGACTTACGTCTGATTCGACGTAAGTCCTTTTATAACAGTACCCAAGAGAGGACTTGAACCTCCACGGGAAATAATATCCCACTAGGACCTGAACCTAGCGCGTCTGCCAATTCCGCCACTTGGGCTCGCCATTGCGAAGCAGCAGAATATCGGCTGGCGAATGCTCGAACAAGTCGGGAACCAGCGTTTTTCAGAGGCTGGTCCCGGGTTAAAGTTCGGTTGGGCCGGATGGAATAGCTGGATCAGATTTCAGGACGTTTTTGTTTAGCTCGACAGCCTGCATGACGTAGTCACGGCATGGTTGCAAGCCGAAGAATCATCCAGGCGAACTTCATCAGCCAGCGCGTGGCCACAGACACTACTGTTCCAAATGCAGCTACACGACCGTTGTGTGTTCGTGCTCGGAAGCCATTTCGCCGGCGTGATAACTTGATCGTACAAAGGGGCCGCTGGCGACCATGGTAAACCCGAGTGCACGGACACGATCACCGATCTCGTCGAATTCTTCCGGTGGGAGGTACCGCTCGACCGGCAAGTGCACACCCGAAGGCTGCAGGTACTGGCCGATCGTGATCATGTCACACCCGACGGATCGCAAGTCGGCACAAACGTCCATCACTTCGTCGATCGTTTCGCCGAGACCGAGCATGATGCCGCTCTTGGTAGGCATGTCAGGGTCTTCTTCTTTGATCTGAGCGAGCAGGTCGAGCGTCCTTTGGTACTCGGCGTTTCGTCGAACGCGATCATAAAGCCGCGGGACAGTTTCCGTATTGTGGTTAAAGACGTCAGGGCGAGCTTCAACGACACGACTGATTGCGGCGCGGTTGCCCATGAAGTCTGGAGTAAGCACCTCAACTTTTGCTCCGGTTCGTTCTCGAACTGCCAGGACACAGTTGTAAAAGTGGTCGGCTCCGCCATCGGCCATGTCGTCGCGCGTGACGGAAGTAATGACTACATATTCAAGCCCCAGGCGTTCAGCGGCTTCGGCGACCCGATCGGGTTCGTCGAGCTGGACTATCTCGGTCTTACCTTTCGGAACGGAACAGAAACCGCATGGCCGCGTGCAGACGTTCCCGAGAATCATGAACGTCGCCGTCTGCTGCGACCAGCACTCGGTTCGGTTGGGACACTTCGCACTTTCGCAGACAGTCTCCAGCTTCAGGTCCTGAATGACGCTGTCTGTGTAGTACATACCGGACTTGGGAAGCGGCCGCTTCAGCCACTTCGGCAATCGACGTTTCTCGCGAGAAGCGGTTGTTCCCGAGTCCGCTACTGGAGCTTCGCTCGAAGAGGTATCCGAAACTACGGGCAATGAAAGATTAAATTCAGAACCATCAAGCATGCTGCATCACCTTTCGCCATGTCCGCTTCAGCATCGGATGGCCGGTGTAGGGGTGTGTTTCTTCGTAGCCGAACTGGTCGGCAATGTGTCGCACCAATGCTTCGCGAACTTTCTGCATCGGCACAGGTTCCATTCGCTGCATCGATAACGACGAAATCTTAACTCGGTCGGCAGTCGACCGAACCAGACGAACTGTATCCAGAACCGGCGACACATTCATGAACAGTCCGTGATGAGAAACGCCGTCGCGCACGGCAGCTCCAACCCATGAAAACTGACCACATCGGCATATCGTTCCGTAAGAAGTTGCAGTCGGGTGTGCGGTGACTCGACGTTCGGCAGCCGTTGCGATCGCCGCGTTCTGCAATCGCTTTCGAAATTCCGCGAAGCTGCAACCAAGCCTGTTCACCGGAAGAATTGGATACGCAACGACTTGACCAGGAGTATGGACCAGCGTTCCGCCACTACGGTTCACGCGGCGAACTTCCATCATGCGTGCCGTGAAGTCTCGCGTGTCCAACGGCAAATCGGTGATGCGTCCCTCACGACCGATCGTCACGACGGGCGGGTGTTCACAGACGATTAATGCCCCAAGGCAATCCGAACGCTCTGCAATTTCGTCGACCAAACGCTCCTGCAAAGCCATCGCCGCGTCGAAATCGACCGTTCCCAACAGGTAGACCTCAAGCGCCGCCGATGCTCGGCCTTGCGAAGTCCAGACTGTGGTTCCAGTAAGTTCTGACATTGGATGTCCTGCAGATTGCTGATTTGACATCAGTCATTGCAAATCTCCGTTTCGTCACGTTGCCCGGGGCAGGCACTCAGTGTCTGGTGCTCCGCTCCTCGCGAACGACGGCCCGCATTGTACGGTCGACGGTTCGCTCCAACAATCAGCGAATGAATCACAATTCTGCCGGCACTCGATTGGCTGTTTAAGATTTACCAGTGGAGCGGTTTGTCCGGATTGTGGTCCCACGGCTGTCCAATTTCTGATTCGATTTTCGGAGCAATATCCGGCCCGGTCCCGTCAACTCCGAGCGAATCGCCAACCGGTACGTCCGAGGCCTCAATCCCTGATAGCAGCAGAAAGTTTCTAATCATCGCATGGCCCGTCTGAGTTAGAATGGACTCTGGGTGAAACTGAACTCCAAAAGTCGCGTGCTGGCGATGCTTGAACGCCATGACCAGTCCGTCGCTGGTTCGCGAAGTCACTTCCAACTCGTTCGGCCACAACATTTCATCTGCCACCAGCGAGTGATACCGCATGACTCTCAACGGATTTTGCAAAGTCTGAAAGAGGCCCTTGCCGTCGTGAGTGACCAGCGACGTTCGGCCATGGACCGGTTCGGGAGCTCTTACAATGTCTGCCCCAAATGCTGTCGCAATCGCCTGATGACCGAGGCAAACTCCGAGCAGCGGAATCGTGCCGGAGACTTCTCTGGCAAGGTCCACGCAAATACCGGCTTCAGCTGGCGTACAAGGGCCAGGTGAAAGAATGATCGCATCGGGTTGTGAGCTGATTACGTCCTGAACTGAGACTGCGTCGTTGCGGACGACTTCGGTTTCACCGACCAGTTCGGTCACGTACCGAGCGAGGTTGAAGACGAAGCTGTCATAATTGTCGATCAGTAGAACCATGTTGCTGACTATCTTCCGTGAGGCTGGCAAATACCAGACTGGTGAAGTGCCCGCAACATTCCTTCTGCCTTGTGCAATGTTTCTTCGTATTCGGCCTCGGGATCAGACTGAGCAACGATCCCGCCACCGACTCGACACTGCACCCAACCTCGCCGACACACAAAGGACCGAATGAGAATGCTGCTGTCAAAGGTACCGTCAAAGCCAGAGTAAAACAGGCTTCCGCAATACGGGCCACGGGCGGTCGGTTCCAATTCCGAGATGATCTCCATGGCTCGTATCTTCGGAGCACCAGTGATCGACCCGCCTGGAAACGACGCAGCGATCAACGACCAGATGTCGGACGTCTCTTCGTCCTGTCCTCTGCCCGCTTTTAACGTCCCACGAATTTCAGACACCAGGTGCTGCACCGTTTCGTAAGTTTCGACGACGCAGAGTTCCGGCACTGAAATCGAACCAGGCTCACACACTCGTGAAAGATCGTTTCGCAACAGATCGACAATCATCACGTTCTCCGCGACATCTTTTTCGCTTTGTCTTAACTCGTCGCGTGTGAAGAGGTCTGCTTCAGGTCCGGTTCGGCGCTGACGTGTCCCTTTGATCGGGCGTGTCTCCACGACTCCATTTTCCACTCGGACAAATCGCTCAGGAGAGGCAGAAACAATTGCCCAGTCGTCGTGAGCGAGGAATCCTGCAAACGGTGCAGGATTGCAGTTTCTCAGCGTAGCGTAAAGTTCGGTCGGAGCCACATTGCTACGCGCCAACAACCGTTGAGAAAGATTGGCCTGAAAAATGTCGCCCGCGTGAATGTACTCTATGACTCGTTCAACCGCGGCCAGATATGCATCACGCGAAAAGTCAGAAGTCACACCATCCCACCCTGGAAGTGGATACTGCGGCGCAAGTTCGGACTCCGGCACGTCATTCGAAGCTTTGCAAAGCCCATCGATCGCCGGCACCTGGGACAGCTTTCCCAGGACATCTTGAATCCGCGCGGCCGCCCGGTCGCGACAACTGCTTAAATCGGCATTGCAGATTGAGCGTTCAGGCCTATCAGTAATCTGAGTATTGAGCTTGGGCAGTCCGTGTGAAACGATCCAGGCTCGCTTCTGTTGGTGATCCCAGGCAATGACCCAGTCGTAAATTCCGAACCATGCGTCGGGCAATTCGAATTCGTCATTGCCGGTTCGTGGGATGCGTTCCCAGCAACCACCACACTCGTACGAAAGCGCACCCGCGACGCCACCTTGAAACGGCGGCAGATCCGATAGGCGTCTCAGGTCAAAATGATCATTCAGTTGAGAAACAGCGACGCGGACCGACTCGAACAGATCTTTACCTGATGCGGCGCGTTCGACTTCGAAGGTGGCGATCGGATCCGCAGCAAGGTACGAATACCGACCCAGCCGGTCTCGTCTCAGTGCACTATCGAAGAGAATCAATCCGTCACTGCCAGCAAACGCCCTAAGCGCGTCTGCTGGTGACGGAACGACTTTCGACTCTTCAACGACGGGTGCCACTCTTGATTACTTTCGTACGACCTGATTTCTTCAGCAGCGTTTCGACTGAACGGTACATCGCCAGCACACCGCTTCCGAAGTTCTCTTGCAAGTCCGCTCGGCGGACTTTGTTCCAATCTTCGGGTTTGCGGATTTCCAGCTTCTGTTCCAATCAGTCGAGATACCGCTCTCGGTTTTTCTTTTTCTTTCAGAAGCCAACCGGCATGCGAGCAAACTTCCATTCGAGCCAGGTATGATTCGAAAAGCAGTCCATCGCAGTGGCCAGCGATGAGTCATTGTAATGTTTCATCAACTGGTTGCCGAAGTTCCGCTCGAAATGTTTGCCAGTCATCCCGTACCAGTCATCCAGCTTCGTTCAGGAAGGCAGACCTTAACCGCTTCCGAAATCGTGCTGTATAGTAAAGGATGAACGTTCCTTCCTGGGTGAGTACGAAAGTCTCGATTCGTGATGCCATACCATTCGTCGAGTTTCCGATCTCCAAGCCGCTTCCCGAGTTAGATCAGGTACTGACGCCGATTGTCAACCGACAACCAGTAGCCTGCAGAAACCGGCCCTTCCAGCCTGACGGCTTCACGATTAGCAACTTTTCTGGTCAGTAGATTCGCAGATCCTTTTCTCGCTCCTTTAACAGCCCTCGTTCTTCGTTTTAACATGTTTTGCTCGCATATTTTTGCTCGCTTAAATCGCAACTACTCGAAATATCTGTATATCCAGAGCCCTTGCCGTTACCTTGCCACCGCTGCCCAACGACGGCTGAACTTCACAAGATGTGACGAATTGACGCCTCAAGTCAAACCGGCATGATTACGAGTGCTCCATCGGCCCGGTACAGAAGCGTAAGGCACGCAAAATAGAATTGCGGCAACCACGTCCGCCATAACCGGCAACTGAGTACTCCTGATTATCGTCGCTCAGTCATCTACTCCCGACGAGTCAAAGCCGATCAAATTCGGCAGCCCCTGAAACCGACGAATGTTTCAGGCCGCGACTTACCAAAGCTGAAAACGAAAACATACCGCAAGGACAATCCTCACATGGCCGCTTTGCCAACAGCACTGGATGAACGACTTTCGAATCTCGCGGATGCGCTGATCAATCAAAAACGAGCACGCACGATTGTACCCGCCCAGCAATCATCGATCGGATTCTGGTTCGGAGGCGGCAACACAATCGAAGACGCTAATGGCAATCTGCACGTCGTGGGTCGGTATCGCAATCACGGCGACTCGCGGACCGGTGTTGCCGCCGGGCAACGAGGCCTGGAACTGGCCGTCTTCACCTCGCAGGACGACAGAAAGAGCTGGGAAAAATCGCTCAGCTTCTCAAAGTCGGACCTCAACATCGAGGATCGAACAGTTCTCTCCATCGAAGGCAGCGCGTTACGTCGTACGGCAAACGGCTTTGAACTATACGTTTCGACGGAAAAGGATGGCGTCGGCTACCCGCAAGGCTACGAAGGATTTCTCAAACCAGGCACGGGCGTCTGGACAATCGAACGGCTGGCCGCCGAGACGCTGGAAGGTTTGAAACAGTCGCCTCTTGAAACGGTAGCCGAGTGTTCGGACCTGCGTTGGTTGCATATCAAAGATCCGTTTCTTTACGAGCGAACCAGCAACGACTTGAACCTGTTGTTCTGCAGCCACCCTTTCAGCTGGTCGAGTTCCAATACCGGTTTCCGAAAAGCGTCAGCCGACACTGCAAACGATGTCGCAACGACACCGGACTTCGAAAAGACGGAGTACGACTTCTTCCCTCGTGGAACAACCTGGGACGTCGCGATGACTCGCGGAACCTGCCTGGTGGACGTTCCGAAAGTCGGAGCGTTTGCGGACGTCGATGTGAGCCTTTTCTTCTACGACGGCGGCGAGTCCTTACGCGATCTGGACGAACACTCAACCGCTGTAAAACGTCCGCGAGGATACTCATGCGAAGAACTCGGCGGCGTGGCGTACATTCAGAATGGAAGCTTCACTGACATCGAACGATTGTCGAAATACCTGCCGCAGTTCATCAGCCCGTACGGAACTGGATGCAGCCGTTACGTGGACGTTGTCTCAACGAAAGCGGGCTTAGTCGCAACGTGGCAGCAGTCTCAGAATGACCTCTCACAGCCGCTCGTTATGAACGTACTAAGCCATCAGGAAGTGGCTGAAATTCTCAAGTAGCCGGTTCGCTGGTCACGACAGTTCTTAGTCGTCGGTACCTGAAACTTCAGCGTCGCCGTCATTTGTCTCTGCGTCAGCATCCGAGTAAGGATCAGCCGCGTCAGTCTTTGGAAACGTGCCAGGAACAATCTGCGCACCGGGATGATGCTCGTCGAGTATTCGTTTCAGATGGTCCGCATCCATCGTTTCCACTTCGATTAGCTCACGAGTCATCTGCTCAAGCACCTGACGGCGACTCTGCATGATCTCCAGAGTCTGTTCGTAGCTGGCGTCAATGATCCGTTTCACTTCGAGGTCGATCTCGCGAATCGTCTCTTCGCTATGGACTGGCTCCTCGCTCATTCTTCCACCAAAAAATGGTGATGATCGCGACTCACTATAATGCACTTTGCCAATCTTCTCGCTCATGCCCCATTCGGTGACCATTCGCCGCGCAGTGTCAGTGGCTCGCTGAAGATCATTTTGAGCGCCGACTGACGGCTCATCGTAAACAACGTGTTCCGCAGCCGTACCACCGAGCATCACACAGATATCTGCCAGCAGTGCTGATCTCGTCGTGTTGTGACTTTCGGAATCTGGACTCTGCATCATGAATCCCAACGTTCTCCCGCGTGGAATGATCGAAATCTTGTGGACAGGATCGGCGTTCGGCAGGCTGCATGCGGTCAGCGCATGGCCACACTCGTGATAAGCCGTCCGTTCTTTTTCCTCGTCATCGATGATTCGCGTCTGCTTGGCCAGTCCGGCGACGACACGATCGACAGCCTCTTCGAATTCGTCCTGAGTCACACACTTTTTGTCTTTTCGAGCAGCCAGCAATGCTGCTTCATTAACAAGGTTGGCGAGGTCAGCACCCACGAAGCCCGCCGTCAGCTTGGCTACGCGAGGGAGGTTGACTGACTCGTCCATTTTAATTTTTGTCATGTGAACTTTGAGGATCGCTTCCCGGCCTTTGATATCCGGCCTGTCGACGAGAACCTGGCGATCGAATCGTCCGGGACGAAGCAGTGCCTGATCGAGTACGTCGAGGCGATTAGTGGCACCCATAACGATGACGCTTTGGTCCGACCCGAAGCCATCCATCTCAACGAGCAATGCATTCAAAGTCTGCTCTCGCTCATCGTTACCACCGGGCATCCCATTGCTGCGAGCTTTACCAAGCGCATCCAGCTCATCGATAAAGATGATGCACGGAGAACGCTGAGCGGCCTGCTGAAACATATCCCGTACACGAGCGGCTCCGACGCCAACGAACATCTCAACAAAGTCAGAACCAGACAGGCTGACGAATGGGACTCCCGCTTCACCAGCGACGGCTTTTGCAAGCATCGTCTTACCGGTACCCGGTGGGCCGACAAGCAGAACACCTTTTGGAATACGCCCACCGAGAGCCTGATACTTGCCCGGCGACTTGAGAAACTCGACGACTTCTTTCAGTTCTTCAACGGCTTCATCGATTCCCTTGACGTCGTCGAAGGTCGTGTCCAGATCATCCTGAGCGTAGAGTTTGCCGCGACTTCGACCGAACGACAAAGCTGAGCCGGCACCGCCCACGCGACGAATCATCAGAATCAGCAGGAGGATCAACGGCGCCGCGATGATCATCAGCAAGGCCCATGACTGCCACTCAGACGGTCCTTCTGACGGTGAGACTCTAATTCCATGCTCTTTGATCTGATCTTTAACGTCAGCCTGCCACGTGTTACCCATCGTGGCGACAGGAATCCGGAACAATTTCGGACTGACTTCGGATGGAGGATCCTCTGGTTTGGGTAGTGGCTGATTCTGAAAAGTAATCGCGGTCAAACCAAACTTAAGGTTGTAGACGTTGGTCTTGTTGTATTCACCGTCTTCGAGTCCCTTTTCGAACTCACTAAGCGTCAGCGTCTTGAGTTCGGATTTCGTAAAGAGCAGCGGCGAAAAGACCAGGCAAATCGTGGCCACAATCAGCAGGTAGAGCACCGTGCGATTCGAATTCGGCGACTCTGGTTTACGAGGCTGGTCGCCGTTTGAATCTTTGCTCGGCTTTGAATCCTGCGATGGTCGCTGTTCAGAATCGGACATCAAGTGGCGTTCTTTCCCTAAGTAAGTCTGCATGACCGGCTCCGAAAACGGATTTGGGGCTGTGCCGCTTTGCAGACAAATATGGAATACGATCGTATCATAGAATACGTCGTTAATCGTTAAACGGCTGGAGGAAGTATAGCCGTCATACCGGTTGCGAGAAGGACGATTCTCATGACCGGCCGACAGTAAAATCGCTACTCGACGCTTGTTTCAAGGAACCGTGCAAGCTGATGAAAGTCGCAGCCAGACTCAATGAATCGAACTTTGGTGACCAGGTCGACAGGATTGACCAGTTCCTCAAAAGGCACATATCGCAATTCGAGCTGCCCCACGATTGAGACCATGACACCGTTGAGGCCCTGCTCGACAATGGCTCGGAAACCGCCAACGCCAAGCTGGCTGCCAAGCATGACGTCGAAGGCAGTCGGCGATGCACAGCGTGATTCATAACCAAGCTGCAGGCCGGTAATTTTTCGAGCCTGGCCAGTCTGTGCCTTGTACTCGGCGGCGATCAATTTGGCGAACTGCTTTCCGAGGTCAACGTGAGCCACGGAAATGTGACCGTGATCGTCGCGAGGAATCCCTTCGAGCTGGCTGGCTGGCATCATTTCAGCAAGGCCTTCGGCCATGACGATCGTGCCGAATCTCTTGCCGGAATCGTCGCGAGCCCGCATCGTTTTCACGATTCGCCCGACAAGACCTTCGACGTTCATGATCTTGCGGGTTTCGGTCTGACCGGTCTTCGGGCTTGTCCATTCTTCCGTGTCGGCAAGTTCGCCATCAATGTCTTCGACACTGATGACCAGACTGGCTTCGCTGGAAATCGCGGCACCATAAGCAAGCCATCCAGCACTACGACCCATGCACTCTGCAACGAAGTAGCTTTCGCTGGCTTCCGCGTCGGCAAGCAGATTACGAAGTTCGCCACCCAGAACTTCGACGGCAGTGAAGAATCCAAAGGTGAAGTCAATGCCGTGGTAATCGTTGTCGATTGTTTTCGGAATGTGGACGACGGGCAGTCTCTTGCTGTCTTCTGGAAGCGTATCCTGGTAAAGCTTGAACTTGTTCGCTGTTTTGAGCGTGTCGTCGCCGCCGATCGAGACCAAAGCGTCGGCTCCCAGCGAGCACAAAGCTTCGTAAGCAGTCTTCATCGGAGCCGTCTTGTCGGCATCCTGAAGATCAGCAGGCGACTGAATCAGTTTGCCCGGGTTTGCTCGAGCCGTGCCAATAATAATCCCTCGCTGATTGCGGGTTCGCTTCAACGCTTTGTCGTTGAGCATGATGAAGTCGCGGCCTTCCTGCATCGGGTTGTCCGCGCTGTGCTCCATCAAATGACGATAGCCGTGCAGAACGCCGACGACTTCAATTCCGCTCTTCCGAAAGCTGGCCGCACAAGTCGAAATCACTGCGTTAGCAGCCGGAGCGGGACCGCCCGAAAACAGAATGGCGACCTTCTTAAAGTCGTGCTCAGCCTGAGCAGGATGTGAGAGGGGGGCAGATTCAACCATCGAAAACTCCGAAATTTCTGGTTTGATTTGATTCAGAATGTATCTTGTAATTTAAGCCAGACCGAGTGCTCAGGAACGTGTCCGAAACCAATTCTCGTTTCTGCGGCACGCGACTCCGTCGCGTCAGACCAGTCGCGTCAGACCAGTCGCGGCTTTCCGCACGGAGTGCAGAGCCACTATCGGGAAAGTCGTTCTGGAAGTTGCTTCAGACAACCTTCGGGAGGATGTTGTCCATTTCCCGTTCGAGCCACCGAGTGTCAACTTCACCCGCGGCGAAGACTGGCTCTTTGAGAATCTGTTGAATGAGTGGAACCGTCGTGCTCACGCCTTCGATGACGAATTCGTCAAGTGCCCGCAGCATGCAGGCAATCGCCTGCGGCCGAGTCGGCTGATGCACGATCAGTTTACCAATCATCGAATCGTAGTGCGGGCTGATCCGGTACCCCTCATGGACGTGAGAGTCGAACCGGACTCCGCGGCCACCAGGAACTCGCAGCTTTGTGATCGTGCCGGGACTTCCACGAAAGTCGTGCTTCGGGTCTTCCGCGTTGATCCGAACTTCGATTGCACAACCGTTTCGCGCGACATCGCCCTGGGTGAAGGTCAGTTTTTCACCGGCCGCGACACGGATCTGCTGCTCAATTAAATCAATGCCTGAGATTTGTTCTGAAACCGGATGCTCGACCTGAATTCGAGCGTTCACTTCGATGAAGTAAAAATTGTTGTCTTTGTCGACGATGAACTCGACCGTCCCGGCGTTGTAGTAACCGGCAGACTGAACCAGCCGCACAGCCGACTGGCAGAGATCCTGGCGAACGTCTTCCGGAAGTGTCGGAGCTGGCGATTCTTCGATCAGTTTCTGATGTTTCCGCTGGGTTGAACACTCACGTTCCCAGATGTGAACAGCGTTGCCGTGCTGATCAGCTAGAACCTGCACTTCGACGTGGCGAGGGTTTTCGACAAACTTTTCGAGATAAACACCCGCGTTGCCAAATGCTTTTTCAGCTTCGGTCGCCGCCCCTTTCAGGCCGACTTTCAGGTCCTCTTCGTCGTGGGCAACACGCATTCCTTTTCCACCGCCGCCAGCCGTGGCTTTGATGAGAACGGGGTATCCAATTTCAATTGCAAGTCTCATCGCTTCGGCTTCGTTTTCAATCAGACCATCGCTGCCGGGCACCACGTTGACTTTGGCATCCATTGCCATTTGACGCGCGGCCACCTTGTCGCCCAGCTTCTCCATGGCTTCGTGCGGCGGTCCGATGAACTCAATGTCACACTCACGACAGATTCGCGCGAACTCGGCGTTCTCGGCCAGAAATCCGTACCCCGGATGCACAGCCTGCGCGTTTCCGATTTCCGCAGCGGCGATGATGTTGTTGTAAAAGAGGTAACTCTTCGACGACAAAGCCGGACCGATGCAGTATTTCTCGTCGGCCAGATCGAGATAGTTGGCTCCGCGGTCCGCCTCACTGAAAACGGCAATCGATTCGATGCCGAGTTCGCGACAGGCTCGGATAATTCGCAGGGCAATTTCCCCGCGGTTGGCGACCAGAATGCGCTGAAACATGCGAAACTCAAACAACGAAAAAGCGGGAACGAAACGAGATACGGCAAAACAGCATCTACAGAAACCCGATGCTGGCGTCGTCCTCGGCTCGAATCGGAAAATCAATCGGACGAGTCACCGATGACTGACTCGCCGGAAACTCAAAAATCAGTTCGGCTTAACGCGGAACAGAACCTGGCCAGATTCAACCGGGTCACCGTTGGCAACGAGCATCTCCTCGATAGTGCCGCTGACATCTGCGGTAATCTGGTTAAAGACTTTCATGGCCTCGACGATACAGACAACCGTATCCTGAGTAACCTTCGAACCGGCCGCGACAAACACCGGATCTTCAGGCGTAGGTGACGAGTAAAACGTTCCGACGATCGGACTCTTGATTTCCAGCAGGTTACTCGCGGGTGCTGCCGCCGTCGCAGCTTCAGGTGCCGCGGCCGGTACAGGAGCCGGTGCAACAGCCGGAGCTGCATACGCGGCCGGAGCTGTCAGGGGCGCTGCGACGACCTGCGGGCCCCGTCGCAAACGCCATTGCTCCCCGCCGTGTCGGAGATGGACGTCAGTCAGATCGTGCTTCTCCATCAGCTCGATCAGTTCCTTCAACTTGTCGAGGTTGAAGGACTCGTTTGAAGATTGTTCTTCGTCGGCCATATGAAAAACCTACCGCAATTTCAGATGAAAAACTTACTGCTTTGAACGCTTAAGACTTTGAACTCAGCAGCGGACTGCCTCAACTGCATAGAACTCTGGAGCTTCCGAAGTAAAATCAGGCTAGCGCCGCCCGCTCGAAAACAATCTGTTTAAGGCATGACCCACGAGGTCCGCAAAAGTTCCGCCGATACTACCCGTGCCTATCTTCAGATTCAACCAAGAATGAGAGCACCTTAAAATCACTTAAACTGTTTATATAAAATGACTTCCGCATTATAAATCCGCCCCGAAGTTATCCCGAAACGGCTTATCAAATCACGTTGTCGCGGATTTGCGGCTATTTGAGCCGCCCATAGTAAAACTCTGCGATATTTCTTGCCTCGAGTGAACCCTGACGACCCAGCTCTTTTTCGCCGTCTACCAGCAGCAGCGTTGGCAACCGGCTGATTCCATACCGGGAAACCAGGTCCGGCCGCAGGTCCGAATCCACAAGCTGAATATGATCGGTCAGTTTTTCGCCGACTCGCCAGCCGACTTTTTTCATACTCGGCCACTCGTAATTCAGTGCCTGACAGGCACCACACCACGTTGCCTTGAACACAAGAATCCTGCGGTTAAGTGGTTTCAAAACTTTGGCTTTCGCCGACGACCCACTCGTTTTTTCAGCTTTGGACAAGGTTTGTTTGATTTTGCCAGGCCGATCATCACCAGCTTTGGTCTGCGCAGCATCGCTCTTCAGCTCGCCAATTTTGACAGCGTGTTTCAGATTCAACGCCTGATCACCAACCTTGCTGGTCGACTTTGTTGAAACAATATTCACAGTTGTTGTCGTCGAAGGTACGGCTGCTGAAACCGTTCCGGCGCACAACACTACAACTGTCAGCCCGCATAACTTCCGCATCGCCCGCTGCCTCCGCAGATATTCTAGAGAAGAAAAGGGGCGCATCCTGGCGTGTCGCCCGAACCCCATCAACGGTTCAGGCTGTCAGTGGCGACTACCATTCCGGAACTGACGGGAATGGCTTCCGACCCTTTGAAATCGATCTACCTCCCTCTCGTTCTTTTCTTTATTTGTAAGTTGCCAGAATTTCCCGACAACAAGCCTTCCGACAGATCACGACTGAGGTTTTACGTCGTCCAACCGGGTTGCCAATGGCGCGACTCTGCCCGGCATCCAGTTCGCGAGCCTGCCGCTGCCAGACATCTACTGGGATACGGATTCACCATCGGCGGAGTCTGCGAGACCGATTCCGCAGGAAGGCAGGGTTATCTCGCTCGGGCGCAGTCGGTGCCAAACGCTGAGTTCAGGGAACCATCTGCTGGATGTTCAAGTTGTCGAAACCGTCAAAGCAATGGGTGGGCCAGGGACATGACCTGCGTGATGATCCACTCGGGCTCGATCGAACAGGCAAAATACGGCCTGATGTCTGACGTCGAAAAATGCCTGCATGATAGATTCGGTTCGAAACGATTTTTCGATGGATTGATGATAATTTCGAGCCACGGCGGCATTGCTGGTATAAAAAGAGGTGGGTAGGATCGAATGGTTATTGATTTACTCCAGAAGGATCACTTCTTTGAACTCGAATTCGCTTACTGTAAATCGTCGTGAACTGTTTACGGTGGGAGGACTGTCGGTCGGGGCGATTTCGCCGTTGGGGCTTTCGTTGGAGCAGGTCCTCGCAAAGCAGGCGGACGGAGGTAGAAGCAATAAGATCAATGTGAT
>CALGTK010000128.1 GCA_937904325.1 uncultured Planctomyces sp. | reverse complement strand
GACACTGTTGATGACAATCAGTTCGGCGACCTGTCGGGAGATGAAATCCCCGACAGAACTCAACACTTCGTTGGGAGCCAGCACTTACCGGCAACGCCGGAAACTTCTTCCGAGGCTGTAGCCGAATCGGTAGCTTGGCGTGTAACGGTAGCTTGGCGTGTAACGATAGCTGGACGTGTACCCGTAACCGTAGGTGGGGGACGTTCGGCTGTAGCGGTTGATGCCGAGAGCGTAATCTGTCAGCGGGACATTATGCCGATACGTTGATCGGTAATACGACCCTGACGTTCTGCCATACTGCGTTCTCGCGTGGTCTGCCTGGGCAACTGAGCATGTCGCCAGAATCAAGGCAAATAGAAGGTGTCGCATGTCGTCTCTCCAGGCTGAAGGAAAATTGGCTGGCCGCGTTCATTCGTCCCTGCCAAACTGATTGATTCCTTGATGCATCCATGATGCCAGAATGCAGCACAATCTCGAGAAAAATCCGTAAACTATTTGATATCAATACTTTGAATAAAACGACACAGAATTTAAATTCCAACAGTTTAGACTCAAGTGAATCGAAACGACATCCACGCACTCAATCTGACAACGCTTTGACCAGGTCAAGGTTTTGCCGAGTCGCTGGATGCCGTGGGACCGCGTAGGGTCAAAATACTCCGCCGACCATGAAGTTCAATCACTACCGTCAGTTCGGTCAACGGGCGCTAACGATTCTCCGTCGAATCGGGCTCTTGATCCGGTGCGACCAGAACCGCAGGATCGAACACGCAGATTTGGCGGAGAGTCTAGGGGTCGATTCCGCGTGGGGTCACAAAACTCCGCCGCCCTTTAAATGCACGAGATTTCTGCACTTCGGAAATCTGAAACATCGTAATCTCAGCCGGTTGATCCTTCGCCAATCTGGCACACCCCATCCAGCGGATTTAGACTTAGTGCAATGCCGCAGCTCGCCAACACCGTGCGACTGCATAACTCACTGGGCTACAGACCACCGGCACCAGAGGCTGTTCTCACGAGAAAAACTACCACTTAAAAAATGGATTCATTCACGGCGGCAAGTCAGGTGCCGCGCAAGAGACCTTCGTGCTCTCACTTAGGAAAGCTAAAAACAACAAAAAGGAATCCAGATGATATTGTTCATAATTACCTATTTTTTGTGCTTGGTTTATCTTTCCGCGAACCATGAAAAGTTGGCGCGTCGGGAAACGCTTCGGGTTGCATGGCGATGGTTTGCAATTATCCCTTTCTTTCAGTTCGGTTTTGCAATGTGTCGAGCAGGAAATCACCTGAGGCCGACCAATTTGCTACTCGTCGAGTATTGGGCGGACGGATTGTCATGGCTACTTATTGGTTTCAGCATGTGCTTTCTAATTTTCGCCCTATTCCCTCGAGTCTCAAAGCCAGAACGCTTTGGTCCAGCCAATCCAGCAATGGTTAATCCGCCATTGAGTTATGACAGCGAATCCGACGAGGGCATGATCGACGGGACAGGCGAACTCGATGAAGGTGATGGGGATGAAGGTGATTGGACGGAATACCGCCTCTAATCCGCACGAAAAACGACCAGCTGAAAAATCCCGGGCCACGAATTGCAACGATTAAGAATGAGTGCAGGACGCTAAACCAACTCAACTGAGAGAATCATGAAACGGGAGTCGACCGGGGCCTGTCCTGGACCTCGTGTCCGTTGGTTCAAAAAAATGCTGACCGTTAAATGCAGTCGATTCCTGCACTTCGGAAATCTGAAACATCGCAATCTCAGCCGGTTGATCCTTCGCCAATCTGTCACACCGCCTCACTCGCAGCCAGCCCGTGTTTTGACTTCGGCGTCAGCCCGAACTGTGCCAGCAGGCTGCGGCCAGTGGCCACTGAACATTGCGTCCTGTGCTGACTCCATTGCATCGCGAACGGCTTCCGTATTCAAGCGAGCGTAGATGTCGGTCACGCTCTGGCTTCTATGACCAAATCGTCTTGACGATGATTGCTTCAGACGTGCCATGTGACTTGCAAGCGTACGCCTCAGATCGTGCAGCGTGACATCAACTAAGCCTGTCGCCGCGATAACTCGCTCTGTCCCGCCAGGCAATTCCGGACAGATAAACGACCCTCGATTGTCGCACCAGAGGCGGCTCAGGAAATGGAGGCAGGTCAATACCAGAGTTTACCACTTCTGGAACTGGTCGCGGTTAAGGGGGGCAGGTCATCACGTTTTGACGCTCCGGTCGTGCAAACTGGACGTACGAAGCGAAACTTCGATGAGGCTTTCTGACTGGCCGGACAAGCGACGACGATGTCTCAGCAAAACGTGATCGACACCAGCCATGCGTCAGCGCGAGCACGAAGCGGGCGAGGCAAATAATGGAAGAACGCCATTGCGATGTGGACGGCACTCACGTTTCCTCTGGTCCCCGGCTTCCGCCGAATCATGGGCTATGAGCACTTCTGGATACTGACAGTTGCAGATGATGAACGCACACGACACTCGCAACTTGCCGACCACGCGAGTGCCGGTTAATGTTGCCGGTTACGCGCCTCCCAGAGTTGTTTCTCGCCAACTTTCAACTGCCACTGCGGCATCATCGGCGACTGATCTGCATCACCACTTTCCTGGGATTTACTGTCACTGCGTACATCTGAGTTTGAAGAACATCCGGCACACAATTGGAAAGAAGATATGACGACCGAAAGCAAATGCCCAGCATTGGGCGGAGCGTACAAACACACGGCAGCTGCAGCCCAGTCAAATGGAGACTGGTGGCCGAATCAGCTGAACCTGAATCTTCTTCACCAGAACTCGTCCCTTTCCGATCCGATGGGCGATGATTTTAACTACGCTGATGAGTTTAAAAAAATCGATCTGGATGCCCTGAAGCAGGACATTGAAGCGGTGATGACCACGTCGCAGGACTGGTGGCCGGCCGACTACGGCCACTATGGGCCTCTGTTCATCCGGATGACGTGGCACAGCGCGGGCACCTACCGCATCGGCGACGGCCGGGGTGGCGCATCTTCCGGCACACTCCGATTCGCGCCACTCAATAGCTGGCCCGACAATGTGAACCTCGACAAGGCACGTCGACTGCTCTGGCCGGTCAAGCAGAAGTACGGACAGAAAATTTCGTGGGCTGACCTGATGGTCCTCACCGGTAATGTTGCCCTGGAGTCGATGGGATTCAAAACGTTCGGTTTTGCTGGAGGACGCGAAGACGTCTGGGAACCGGAAGCCGATATTTTCTGGGGACCGGAGAGCGAGTGGCTGGGCGATAAGCGTTACACCGGCGAACGCCAGCTCGACGATCCTCTTGGTGCCGTTCAGATGGGCCTGATCTACGTGAATCCAGAGGGGCCTAATGGCAACCCGGATCCGCTCGCTGCCGCCATAGACATTCGAGAGACGTTCGCTCGGATGGCGATGAATGACGAGGAGACTGTTGCGCTCATCGCTGGCGGGCACACGTTTGGCAAAGCTCATGGCGCCGCACCGGACACGAACGTCGGTGCTGAACCCGAAGCGGCCACCCTTGAAGAGCAGGGCCTTGGCTGGAAGAACAGGTTTGGCAGTGGCGCTGGCGGCGACGCGATCGGCAGTGGACTGGAAGGCGCCTGGACAACCAGCCCGGCGAAGTGGGACAACAACTTCTTCGAGAACCTGTTCGGCTACGAGTGGAAGCAAACGAAAAGTCCTGCCGGCGCGACGCAGTGGATTCCCACCGATGAATCAGCAGCGAGCAAGGTCCCCGACGCTCATGATCCATCGAAGACACACGCTCCGATCATGTTCACGACGGACCTTGCACTGAGAATGGACCCGATCTACGGGCCGATTTCAAAACGCTTCCACGAGAACCCTGTCGAGTTTCAAGCAGCCTTCGCCAGAGCGTGGTTCAAGATGACGCACCGGGACATGGGTCCCGTTTCGCGGTGCCTTGGCCCTGAGGTTCCCGAGCCGCAGTTGTGGCAGGACCCCGTCCCTGCAGTCGATCATGAATTGATTGGCGATGCTGACGTTGCTGACCTTAAAGGCAGGATTGTCGCATCAGGACTGTCTATTCCGCACCTCGTCTTAACCGCCTGGGCATCGGCGTCGACGTTCCGCGGCACCGACAAACGCGGTGGAGCGAACGGGGCTCGCATTCGCCTCGCGCCGCAGAAAGATTGGGAAATCAACAGTCCGTCCAATCTGGCGAACGTGCTTCAGACGCTGGAACAGATCCAGGCGGAATTCAACGGCTCGCAGTCGGACGGAAAGAAGGTTTCACTCGCGGACCTCATCGTTCTGGGCGGATGTGCGGCCATCGAGGAAGCTGCAAAGAAGGCCGGGCACAATGTGCAGGTTCCCTTCTCACCGGGTCGCACCGACGCGTCGCAAGAGATGACCGACGTTAACGCATTCGCGGTG
>CALGTK010000127.1 GCA_937904325.1 uncultured Planctomyces sp. | reverse complement strand
TAACGCTTTTAGTTGTATCGGCTTAACTCGTAGTTCGCATACTGATTTATGTCGCCAAATCAGTCGCAACCTGCCGAGAATCCTTCAGATGAAAAACAAGTATCTCGCATTATGTATAGAAACGATTTTCCCTGTCACCCCTCAACACCGGAATTCAAAGATTCTACAGAATTCCGCGGCTCTCAATTGATCGTAACCCGGTGTTTAACAAGCTGCTTCCAGTCGAATGTACCCGTCCGCGGGTCGTATGCTTCTTCGGCCGCTGAGCGGTCAACGATAAAGAAGCCGCGGTGCCCGTCATCGCTTCGACCGTCACTGTTCAGATCCATCCGACCACCCACCCGGATCGCGCCAGATGCCGGGTCTTCGTAGGCTCCATGAAACTGGACATGGATGAAGACGAAAAACACGTTGCTTCTGGTCGTTGTGTTGTTCATCAATTTGCCGAGAAGCTGGCGTCTGAGCAGTTGGTTTCCGTTTCCATTTGTGTTGATGTCGAAGAGTCCGCCACCGGTTGGATTCCCCGGGCCAGGATGGGTTCGGAGAATCGTGTCTTCAACAGGATTGTCACCCGCAGCAATATCATCCAGATGCCCCAGGTCACGGAATGGATTGGAAGCAACGTGGCCGGGCAGACTGAAGCCAGTACCTGGGAAGTCGGGATGTTCGCCATCTCGCGACCTCAGAAAGTCCCCCCACCAGTCAGCCACATCGATTCCGGGCAATCTTCCATTTGTTCGATTCATCTCGCCGTGAACCAGCGGATCGTCCAGCAAGGCGGCCAGCACATGACCATGACGCATCGTGTTCAAATTGATTTTCCCGGGCACACGCGTCGTCTGAAATGAGTTCCCCAGTTGCTTGTGCATTCTGGTTGGCACTTCCACAAGAGCCAGAAGGCGATGCCAGTGATTATTCCATTGGGTTCCACCGTTAGGGTTATTCGGCACGAGAATCTTGGAAGCTGCTGTGTACGGAACGGGATTGCCTCCCGAATACTGATTGGTAGGCCCCAGATCGCCTCGCACAATTGAGCGTGTCAATTGCCGGGGCCCTCTGACGGGCAGAAGAAGCAGTTCGATCACTGATGCAAAGTCGCGGTCAAAATGTGGCTGCAGCAGATTGAATGTTCCCGGCGAATTTGAGTTAGTACCGTTGATCGTGTTTCTAATATTTCCTGCAACGGCGTGAGGATTTTCCGTTTCACCTTCAAGTGGCTGACGACGTTCGATACTTCTCAGCCCTTCAAGAGCAGTCAGAGTCTCCATTTCACTTGGCGGCCCCGTTGCAGCGATAGCAGGAGCAACGAAATTGCGCCGTCTCATTGCTGTGTAGTCAACAACGACCCATGGATTCTCATTGACATTCAACTGCGGCAGTTTTGGATCGGCTCGACGTTCCAGAACAAGCATCGGGGTGCTGGTTGTAGGTTCGACATCGCGTGAAATGAAATCACCATTTGGTTTTGAGCCATTGCCAAGTTCGAATCTGGAATCATGAGCGTTGTGAATAAGGTCGAGATCTGTGTTCGGTGACGCCGCAGTTGTATTATTCATCACAACCGACGAACCTGGACCTGCTCGTGGTGCGACACGCTCAAAATTAGAAAGGACACCATCTGTATTGACGAACAGGTCGCTTGAGTCGGGATCGATATTCGTTGATGAGCCGATCGAAAATAATTCTCCAGCACCGACCGCCCCCGCCCCGTCGAGAAAATAGATCCCGTTTTCACCGACCGGAATATTGTTCTGGTAACTGACCGTCGGAATATCCGCGATGTCTGTTTCATTGGTCCAACGAAGTCGCCATACAGAAGTGGCGGCGTTTGTAGTTAGTGTCCCTGCCGCCAGTTCAACCGACTTGGGGCTGGCATTTCGCAACTCGATATCCATGAAGTGATAAGCAGCAGTGCCAGCGCCAGCACCGATTGGTGGCATGGATTCGTCAAACGCCGTGTGAGGATTGTCGTTGGCTAACTCTTCCTGCCTGACCCAAAGTGTCTCACTGATGGTCAGCTGTTGCTGCTCGACTCCTGCGACTACAAGTCGGTCTGTTTCAAATGCTGCATCGGTCCAGGGTTGATCGTCAAGGTCCCAGCCATCAGACAGATCCTTGTCGTATTCAAAAACCGTCATCACGTCATCTGGGTCCAGTTGGTCGACAAGGTTAACCGCAAACTGTGCCATCTCAGCCAGCTGTTCGGGTTTGTAGAGTGTCGCACCGGCGACTGTCGTGTAGTCGCGGTTGTCCTCGCCGCCACACAGCGTGTACAGCAGAACATAGATGTCTCGAGCAAGTCGCTGACGGTCGTATCTCGCCCAGAATTCCTGATCTTCGGGCCTACTCCCAGATAGAGTTGGTAACTCGTCTCCAGCCACCAGCGTCGGCAAGTCACCCGAGGAAATTGTCGTGGATTCTGTATGTGGAGTCAGCGGACGATATTCCAGCGGGCTCACTACCGGATGTCCGCCGTTTTTCCCTGAGCGGACGACGTCAAGGATCTCATTGATACTTAACCGAAACTGCAGTTTCAGCTCGTCGCGATTGCCACGTTCGACATTAAGGATTCGCCGCAACTGTGGTCGGAACGGGTCCTGCGGAATCTGTGGTAGAAGATTCTGTGCGTAACCACTCCACGCGGCTACGCCCCTGGGGATCGACGCAGTGAAGAACTGCGGTGGAAACTCGAATCTCTGATCGCGATCAACGTCAACGTTGAATTCCCAGGCACGAATGTCGTTTGTGCCTGGCCAGCCAATCTCTGTGGCATCGTCAGTGATTCCATTGCGATCGTCGTCAACTCCAGCCTCTCCTGGAACATCCCCAGCAGCGAGCCGTCCAACGAACGGAAAGTTAAACTGCTTCCGGTCCCATGACGATGTGGTGAACCTTCGACGCCGTTCGTTGGCTAAAGCAGTAGCGTCGCCTGGATTAAGGTTACCGGGCATCAACTCGGTCGCGCGCGAATGAACACCGACAAGATCAATGTCGGTTTTGCTGAGATGCAAGGCAGCAGAATCAGCGACAGACAGGACTTCGTCAGATGGTCTCCGCGCCGAACGTGGCTCGATGATCATTTCAGTCATATCGTTGGCGAGAAGCCAGTCTTGTGCATTAGGAGCCGATTCCGGAGTTCCGAAAAGCTGAAACCCCCGAGTTCCATCCTGCAGAGGCCAGCTAGCTGCGCCGGCAACATCGTAGTCAGTGTACTTTAGCCATCGCATGGGACCGGCAACCGTACTTGCCATATCCAGTCCCTTAGGGTTCACGCCGGCGATAAAGCGACCACTACCAGTGACTGACAGTGGATGACTGAATGCTTTTGTTCGTCCTGATGAAAAGTTTCCGGCGCCGCCGTAGTTGGTATCACGGTTGTCATCAGCGTCCCACCGGCCAGGAAACGGAAAGAGATTACTTAATGGAAACGTTTTTGAGCCAACCGTAATGTTTGTAAATGGATCGTTAACA
>CALGTK010000126.1 GCA_937904325.1 uncultured Planctomyces sp. | reverse complement strand
CGTGCGATAGGCCTGGAACTTCAACCGGCCAATCGAATCGACGTCGATGTCTCGCTGGAATCCGTTCAGGGTGAAGCACGACTTGCTCTGAAAAAGTATCGTCACGAAGCCATCTCTGTCGCGCGGCAAGCCGGTGAGAAAAAGCGGCAGGCCATGATTGCAGCCCTGATCGAGCAACGCGCCGTCGATGCTGCCACCAGCAAAGGTGGCGTTGCGATTGCGAAGTCAGCGATCACATTGCCGCCAGGTGCCAGCAGTCCGATGCCAACGGCGACAACGCCTGCACGATCAACAACGACACCGTCTACACCAGCCAATCCGCGTACTAAGCCGCCGGTTGCAAGTTCCAACACACTTAACGTTGCATGGCTGCCCGCTGATGCTGAAGTCGTCGTCAGTGTTCGCCTAAGAGAACTTTTACTATCGCCAATGCTGGCAGCGTTGATGGATGCTTCGGAAACGCAAGCTAGTCTGAAACAGCTGAAGGATGAGACGGGGCTCGAACTACGCGATATTGAATCGGTGACAATTGGAATCCGCGGTGCAACGGAACTTGCGATGACTGGGGCGGTCAATCCAGCCGCACTCGAATCCGGAAAAGAAAATGTCGTGATCGTCGTGCGACTGCGACTGCCGTTCAATCCGCAGGTCGTTGAACGTCGGATTGATGACTTCGAAGCCGCAACGTATGACGGCAAGAAGTTTTTCCGTGCTCTGGATGCTCAAAATACCCCTTGCATCTATCTGTCGAATTCGAAGACGGTCGTCCTTGCTGCAGAGGAACAACTCAAAGCCTCGATTGACGAGGGAGGCGAACTCGGTAGTCGTCCTGAATTCGAATTTATTGACTCGTCGAGGCATCTTGCCGTCGCCTTTATACCAGATGACCCGTTTTCGCTGACCGAGACGCTGCCGACAGAAGGATCAGGTTCAGACGCACTGGATCGTCTGACGACAGCCGTAAAGGATCAGCTTTTGGGCGTTGGCCTTGGAGTTTCGTTAAACGATTCATTGGAACTTGAAGTTCGGGCTCTTTGTGTTGACGGCGCGGCCGCGACGGAAGTCGACGCGTCGATGTCAGAGCTGATGGTTGAAGCTAAAGGGCTTTGGGCATTTGCAAAGGCAGGTGTCCCGACGCCGATTGCGGGAGTTGTGGATTCGATAATCCGTGCTCAGAAGAATTCGGCACAGGCAGAGGTGGCATCGCTGTCGACGCGTCTGTCCGCCCAATCGGTTGAACGAGCCGTCGAGGGAGCGAAAGAAATGTTGCCCATGCTGATGATGGGGGCGATGGCTGGTCTTGGTGGCAATATACCAGGCGGGGGTGGTGACTTCACCATTGGAACAAGTTCTGGTGAACCGGCTGAGCCACCGCCTGCCACGAAACCGGCAGAAGGATTGACTGTTGCGGAAACGGCGAAGATGAGCTCGTCGATCGAACTTGATGACGACGGAAACGAAAAACCCAAGGCAATCGAACTTGTACTGGCCATCACCGGCGAACAGGCAAAAGCGGCTGGGGGTGCTGGCTTCGCCAGTATCACGTCCGCAAAAGATAACAATGGTGCCGATCTGACTTTGCGAGTTGTTACAAATTTTGGAGCAGGCGGGTTTGAGGTAATCGATCGGGATGACTTCTTTGTGAAGCATCCCGACGATGGATGTACAGCGATCGTTGTGTTCGATCCGCCAGCGAAAGCTGCTACGGAGATTGCATCAGCGGAGGGGATTGTCAAGCTGCGGATCGTCGAGAGGTCATCGCAGATCGTTGTGGACGGGGCGAAGAGTTTCCTTGGTAAGGAAGTCGACAACTCAGAACTCGTTGCGGCGGGCTACAAGCTGAAGCTTGAAGAGAAGAAAGAGAAGTTTGGCAACGACGAGTTCACGTCCTGGCAGCTGGAATGGGTCAACGCTGGCGACAGTACAGTGGACGTCCAGCAGATCGCTGACGGCGGCAGTCTTGGCCTGCAGACACCTCAGCTCGTAGACGCCGATGGAAAGGTGATCGCTGAATTCAGCGGCAAGTCGTATTCGTCGTTCGGCAGCAACTCCAGCTTGGCCTGGAGTATGACAATTCAGGACGACCAGCCAGTCCCGGATGATGCACAGCTGCGGTTTACACTTAACACTGAAGTGAGCGTCGTCGACGTGCCGTTCAAAGTGGAGAACGTGGCGATCGAAAAAGATGACAACGGATTCTAATCACGAATCTGCGGGCGTCTCACGTTTGTGATCAGTGCTCGATACTGACTTGCAGAGCTGAACCAATTGGAAGCGTTGGCCACGGTTTACCCGTTGAAAGAATTTTCACCGGGAACGTGGCTTCGTTGTTCAATCCGTTTTGCTGTGCCAGTAGTTGGGGCGGGATGGAAGCGATCTTCCCGTGACGTTCTTCGTCGTTCGGGAAGTACAGTGTAAGCTTCTGATCTGCTTCCAGGGCCGACACAAGAGTCATCGGCAGATTGACAATCACGAACTCGCGATCGCGGTCAAAGATTTCAACCAGCAGATCACCTTCGGCAACGGCTTTCGATTCCTGAACTCGTAGTACGCCAGCCATGCCGTAGATTGGCGATTTGACGATGCGTTCTGCTTCAAGCCCCTGTAGTTCTTCGAGCTCCGACCTTGTGCTGTTGATCGATGCCTGGATCACCGGGACCCGATGTGCGGCTTCAGTTCTGGTCGGTAGACCATCGATTGTTCCATGCAGTTCTTTCAGGCGAGCTTCGCATAGATCGATTCGCGTCTGCAGTGCTTCAAGACTGTTCTCGACTTCGGATCGTTCGATCATTGCTCGCAGGCGATTGTAATCCTGCGACTTGTCAGGCATTGTCAACAACTTCAGATCCACTGGTGGAATTTCGGAGCTGGCGAGTGCGTCGAACAGATCGAGGTAATCGCCGAGTGCTGTCGATTCGAAATCATGCTGAAACCGCTGCTGAAGCAGTGTTGTTAGTGTGAGTTCCGTGTCGAACGCCTCGGCGTCGAGTGCGGCCGTGCGTTGCTGCAGCTCCAGTTCGGCGCGTGCAGCGGCAGCGGTAAGATCGATGCGGAATTCTTCGAGCGTCAGTTCAGCCTTGCAGATGCGTTCTTTAAGGTCGGTGTCGCGAATGATGAACAGCTCCGTCCCTGGCAGAACGATCTGGCCGGGCTTCACATCCATCCATTCAATGATGCCGTCAGCCGGTGCTGCGAGTCTGGAAACTTCTGCCTTAAGAACGGCGGGAAACTTCGATCCACCCTGGCGAGCGACACTACATGTCACCACAACGCTCAGAATAAGAGCTATCGTGGTCATCGACAAAGTTCTGAACAGTGACGCTGGTCGCTTCGGATTGGGTGAGCGATCTGCAGTTTGTGGTTCAGTAGACTGGCCAGGCCCGGCTGTTCGTTGCTCTTCCATTCCGGCTCTCCGTTTGACTGTGCGGAGACGTCTCGAAATGAGGCGTCTGATCCGTCGCGACCTGCAGATGACAGATCGTGAGGAAATCTGAAAGCCGACAACGGAAGGGTTCCCGCACTTCCAGACCGCTGAACATTCTCAAAGAATCATTCTCGGAGAATGCTCAGTGTCTTTTCGGAGAGATGCGCCGACGCTGTTCATGCGAAGGCATGCAAGTTGGGTGGATGAGTCCAGGCATTCTCCCGACGAACGGATGAACGCCGAAAATCGGTACAAACCGATCTACGCAAAGAAGGGTTGTTCGTTACAGTCCGCAAATCCTTAGCGATCCGAATGACCCGTCTGACGGATTCCCGACTCGGATTGCTCCGGCACAGGAGGTGGCAGCAAGCTTGGTTGGTCGCCTGAGTAATTCTCAAACCGCCCAGAAGAACCTGAGCCGAACGCTACGTTTCGCGGGAGATCGGCTGACGGATCGTAAACATCGTCACCCGTCGCAGCGGTCAGTTCTTCCTTGATCGTTCCTGTTGTGAACGGCCCAACTCCAAGCACGTGCCAGTTGTTGTGCTGAGCCTGAGCGATCGAAATGCCTCCTCCAACGATTTCTCGCTCGTCAGCATCGTACGCAGCCAATCCAATCTTGGCTGTCGCATGCTGGTTCATCCGAGTGACCAGTTTGATTTCGGGCAGCGTTAAAATGCCACCAGGCAAGGAAATACCTGGAATGCCGTAGTACGACTCCGTGGTGTCCGTGCCGATTCCGCCGCTGCGAGGTTCCAGGATCACGTCGGCCTTATCGGCGGTCGCGGCGAGAGACACACCGTTGTAAAGCAGATGGTGACGCAGTGAAGAAATGACGTATTGAGTGTCGACTCCGTCGAAATAGGCTGGGTCGAGAAACACTTTCCGACCGTGCATTGCGCTGAAGTCAACTTTGTTCAGGGACTGATCAATCGCGTTCGACAAGAGAAGCTGCTCGGTCGCGGTGCGAGCCGTATTTGTCGTCTTGGTCGTTGCGCAGCCGGAGGTGCACACAAGCATCAGCGCAGCAATAGAGCACCCCGGACGGAGCAATGAATATATCATGGAGTCTCTAAAATGGAGAAATGAGGGAAACCTTGCGGCTTCATCGGTGGCAGGAAGGATGATGATCTTTGGCGAAAGTGGTTCGACTTTCGCGTGATTGAGTCTCTGAACGGACTCGGAAGGGAACGCAACTCTAGTCGATCGACCAGGAACGAGATAAGGCCTGTTTGCCGCTCGAAATGGCTTAAAAGTCTGACTGTAGAGCAAATTTGAACAAAAGATTCCTGACAAAAATCACCGCAGGACTGGTGGCTGCCACTTTCCGGTTGGACCGGCGACCGCTCGGAGTCCGATAACCCAGACATTGGGTGCATTTCTCAGTAATATTGCGCCCGGTCAAATCTGCAAAGACAGACATTCCAGCAACAAGCGACACCGGCGACGAACAATCCCGGAACCGCACACTGATAAAACAGGAAAGATGACTATTTTTCGTTGTTTTCTCCCCCATTTGCAGAACACGATAACCGGTCATGTTACACGGCCGCACTTCGCGGGAATCCAAATTTCGTCCGCCGTGTTCACAGCGGGTTTCAATCAAGCTGTGACTTCGCATCGACGGAGCTGATGTTGATGTATCGCCGGTTAATTGTTCAGGCAGTTTTGGTTGGGGTGTTAAGCCCTTCGATCGAACTGCGCGCCCAGCCACCCACCGGTAGCCCGGTTACGGATGCCGTCGCGCAAAATTCGCCCGATCTTGAACCGTCTCCGCTGCTCACCGAACCGCAGGATCCCGAAGCGTTGTTCGATGCGGTTGTGCTGATGCTCGATCTCGATCGGCCGGGACTCGCTCTTAGATATGTAAAGCAGCTGCTCGCCGAAGACCCCGACGATGCGACGATCCTCAAGATGCGAGACAAACACGGTCCCGCAGTCTTCCTGGAACTTTCCAACGATGAGCGATTGCAGCCTTCGTCGATCACGTTGCTCGATCGGATGAACGAAGCTTTCCGTCGGTATGCGGCTGACCCGACTCGCATGGATCGGCTCGTTAACAATCTGACCGGTACACCGCAGGAACGCGAAGTAGCGATCATCCAGCTTCGCAATACCGGCAAGGCTGCGATTCCCAGGATGCTGACACTTGTTTCCGCCGCGAAAGACGCGGCCCAGAAAGACGCGATAGTTTACGCGATGACTCGTATGGGCGCGCAGATTATTCCTCCGCTGCTTGGCGCACTCGAAGCTCCGGATGAAGGAATCAGAACCGTCGCCATCGACACGCTTGGCTGGCTGGGTTCACACGATACCGTGCCCTGGCTGTGGTACCCGGCATTCGGTTCCGATCAGCCAACTGGCGTTCGGCAATCAGCACGCCAGGCACTTGCCCGAATTCTTCGCGACGACGTTAAGCGAGCGGGCGACATCAGCAGCTACGGAGCGGCTTCGCAACTTCAGAAAATTGCGACGACTCACTTCCGGCTCGAATACAACTGGAAGATGAACGCCGACGGCGCCACCACTGAACTGTGGTCGTGGTCCGCTCAGCAGAATTCACTTTCCGCGTGGAACATCGCGCCGGAAACGGCGTCGCTCATCGTGGGAAGCCGTTTCGCACGACAAGCACTCACGCTGGCTCCAGAGCGACAGGAAGTGCAGTCACTTTATCTTTCGCTAAGACTGGCTTTCGACGCGCACGTTGCTGGCTGGAATGCCGGGCTACCTACGGGCCCCGGCACTGCTCACGATCTCGCTCTTCTCGCAGGGCCAGAAATTGCACTTCACGCGTTGGGGTACTCGCTACAGAACCCCAACCCTTCCGCCGCTCTGGCGACATTGCAGGTGCTGGGGCAAATTGGAAACCGAGCTCAGCTTCGTGATCGTTTCGGGCAAGCGTCGCCGATTATCCAGGCAATGAGTTATCCAAACTTCCGAGTTCAGTTTGCCGCGGCCTCGGCAGTGCTGCAGCTTGATCCGGAAAAGTCGTTTCGCGGTGCTTCGAGGATTGTTTCAATCCTGACTCGAGCTCTCAACGACAGTGGTGACCGACAAGGCCTGGCGATTGATTCTAATCAGGAACGTGGTGCATCGATGGCAGGTTTGCTCAGTGAAATGGGCATGGCTCCTTTACAGGCAACCACCGGCCAGAATGGATTTAAAATCGCCGCCGACCGCAGTGATATTGAGTTGATCGTGATTCACGCAGCGGTAGTGCGATGGGGACTAGGTCAGACGATTGTTAACCTTCGAGCCGACGCGCGAACATCAGGGATTCCGATTGTTGTCTACGGACCGGAATCGGTTGAGCCATCCGTTGCTCGAATTGCAGAGCAGTTTCCAATGATCGGCTTCGTTCTGAACGGTGAAACATCGTTCAAGCAGGGAATTCGAACATTTCTGAGTCGGCTCAGAACTCCACCAGTCAGTGAGAAACAGCGAGCTGAACGGGCTAGCGCTGCCGGCTTCTGGTTTGCTCACATCGCTGGCGGACGCCGTACCGATACATTCAACATTGATGCTGCTGAAGACGCCTTGTTCGACGCGGTCAATGATCCAGGCGTCGGAGAAAACGCCCTCATCGCTCTGGGGGCCATTGCAACTTCCAGCTCGCAGGAACGATTGCAGGAGATCGTCGTCAGCGATGTTCGCGACGAATCGCTCCGCGAAATTGCCTCCCTGCAGCTTGCGTTTCATATTCAGCGGTACGGAGTTCTGCTGTCAAAATCGAGAGTGCAGGAAGTTCAACTCGCCTGGCAAGGGGCTCCAGCAGGGCCGCTCAGAACCGCTCTCGCTTCAGTAGTCGGCTCATTGAAACCGACTCCACTGCGAGTAACGGAGCTGCTCCAGAGTTTGCCGGTTCCGGCGATCCCGACCGCTGGCGAATAATCGCTCGTCGCCGTACGGTGCGTACCGTCGGGCTGCTTCAACCGATTGAGCTGGTGTGTCAATACACACCCGGCGTTGCTGCACAGAAACCATGGAAATGGTCTATCGTGAGTGACGCAAGTGCCTGCCCAATCGACTGAAATTCGGAGACTCCGCGGATGCCAATACTGGCCGCTGAAATATTGCCTGCTCTGAACGCTGAAGCTTCGGGCATGCTGAAGGTTGCGCTGGGCGTCTACGCTCTGTTTCTTCTGGGTGTGAGCATCGTCGCTTCTCGACGCGTAAAGACCGAAGAAGACTATGTTGTTGCCGGCCGGCGGTTGCCACTTTCGCTTGCCTGGGCAACTCTGATGGCAACATGGTTCGGCGCAGCGACAATCAACGCCGCCGCTGAATCTGCAAAGGCTGACGGTCTACAGGGAGTCATTCTGGATCCGTTTGCGTGTTCCGCGACGTTGATCTTTGCTGGTCTCTTCTTCGCGAAACCGCTATGGAAAATGGGCCTCTTCACCATCGCAGATTTCTACCGGCAGCGGTACGGCCCGAAAGCTGAATTGATCGGATCGGCCATTCAGGTGCCGAGCAACTTTTCATGGGTCGCTCTGCAGTACGCCGCACTCGGCCACATCTTTCACGTCTACTTCGACATCCCGTTCGAACAGGGAATCTACTGGGCTGCTGGTCTGACAATGGTCTACACGATGATCGGTGGCATGTGGTCGGTAACGCTGACTGACGCGTTGCAGCTTGTTATTGCGTTATTCGGTTTACTGGCTCTTGGCTACGCCGTCTTTACATCTCCCGAACTGGGCAACGGCTCCGTCATCGACGGAGTCCAGATCGCGATGGAAAAAGTCCAGGCGAAACATCCCACACACCTTGACTTCTTCCCTGGTCCGGAGGTTCCTGGCCGAGCGATGCTCATCATGGGTTGGATCGGTGCCTGGGCAACCGGCCTCTTTGGCTGCATTCCTGGACAGGATTTGCAGCAGCGAATTTTCGCCTCGAAAGACGAAAACGTCGCTGCCCGAGCCTGTATCCTCGCCGGAGTGCTTTATCTGGCGTTTGGCATTGTCCCGGTTCTACTCGGCCTGACTTCGTCGGTCACGCTGCCAGGCGTCGAGGGTAATCCGATTCCCTACCTCGCCAATAAGTACCTTTCTTCTGGCATGACCGTCGTGCTGATCGTCGCCGTGGTTGCGATGATCGTCTCGACGGCAACGAGTGCCATTCTCGCCCCGGCGACGATACTCGGACACAATCTGCTGAATCGAATTCCCGGCGTTTCCAAAGCTCCTCTACTTCGAGACCGACTGTGCGTCGTTATCGTAGCCGCAGGTGGAGTCGTTCTCGCGATGGCCGGTGAGTCGCTGATGGGGCTGCTGGATATCGCCCTGTCGATTCACCTTGTCGCGCTGTTCATCCCCGTCGCGATGGGCATTTACGGAAAACCACGAGGAGAACTGTCAGCCGTCCTGGCCATGACCTTCGGGTTTGCCGCTTGGGGGCTTCGATTCCTTACCGAGAAAGTCTTCCTGCCGGTGCCTGAGCATCTCGCAGAGACCTACGAGTACTACCACGACTACCTCGCCGCTGCGTTTCCCATCGAAGGCCTCCGAACCGCTGCTTCATACTGGGCGGTGATTCCCGAAGACTTCTACGGATTTGGATGTTGCGTATTCGGTTACCTGCTTGGCCAGAGAATTCTGAAACGCCGAGAGTCGTAGATCTGCCCACCAACCTGATTGTTTGCAGCAGGACCGGATCAGAGCGGAAACGAATCATGGAGTCACAATCGGCCTGTTCCGTGGAAGCACTCAGCCATGACTCAACCAGACGCAACTACGAATGCCCCAGCTTCGGTCAAGTTGAGACGACTTCGTCAGACGGCAAGTATCGGTTCCGTTGTCATGCTGGTGGCAGTCTCACTGTGTCTGGTGACGCAGCCAGGCTGGCTCGCACCTGTAATCCTTGTGCCGACGTGGTGCTGGCTGGTCTGTGGGGTGATGCTGGCTTGTTGCGGACTTCACACAGACCGCAAACAGTGGTTCGTCGGTCTGCTGCTTGCGTGGGCAGCGTTCGCATGGCTGTTTGTCGAAGAGGTTCACAGCCTGATACGTAGAGAAAGCGTGTCGTCGGCCGAGTGGCTGACTGCTCGCGAAAGTGGACGCGGGATTCGAATCGTTTCTTTGAACTGCAACGTCGGGCAGTCTCGATGTGTAGAAGAAGTCGTTGCCTGGAAGCCGGACGTTGTGTTGTTGCAGGAATCGCCAAGCAAAGAGCAACTGCCGGGTCTGGTCGAGTTGCTGTTCGGTCAGGACGGATCGTGCCTCTACGGCGGAGACGTTTCGATTCTTGCACGCGGCAAGCTGACGCGTCGATTCTCCGACGCTCGATCGCATTTTGTTCACGCAGAGGTCGAACTGCCGACCGGACGTGTCATCGAGGTTGTCAGCACCCGACTTTCTCCGCCCATTCCTCGATTCGATTTCTGGCAGCCGGATTTCTGGAGTGATCATCGCATGAAGCGAATTAGTCATCGCGAGCAGATCAACCGAATAATCGAACACTTGCAGAGTGTGCCACCCGGGAGTCACCTGATCGTGGGAGGAGACTTCAATGCTCCGCCGCGCGACGATGCTTTAGCGTTGCTTCGGTCACGATTGACCGACGCTTTTCTCACGGCTGGTTCTGGCTGGGGAGCAACCGGAACGAACGAGTACCCGCTGTTTCGAGTTGATCAGGTCTGGGTAAGCAACAGCCTTCAGCCAGTGTCCGTCATGGCGAAGAAGACGCTGCATTCGGATCATCAAATGGTCGTCTGCGATCTTGTGATTGGCGATTAGCTTTCTTTTTTGAATCGTTCGGGCGAGGTGATTCGGTTCGACGCGGGCAGTACACTGCGCCCCGTCTGAAGTTGCTGTTGGTTGCCAGTCTTCGGGGATTAAACATGCCAAAACCATGGCGTATTGTTTGTTTTGTATTTGCGTATTCGTGTGTTGGAGTCTTCCCTCATGTTGCGTCGTCAGCGGAGCGGCCGAACGTTCTGTTCATCGCGATTGACGATCTCAACGACTGGGTCGGATGTTTGAAGACTCATCCGCAGGCGAAGACACCGAATATCGATGCTCTGGCTCGGCGAGGCACGCTGTTTACGAATGCCCATTGCCAGGCTCCGATTTGCGGGCCGTCGCGAGCTTCGTTGCTTTCGGGAAAGTATCCGCATTCGACCGGTGTTTATCAGCAGCCGGCTAAACCGGGATTGCAGAGCGACTCGGTGAATTTCAAGGGACATCTGCTGCCGGAATATTTTGCGAAGTATGGCTACGCAACGTTCGGTGGCGGCAAGATCACTCACGGCTACCCGATGAAGGATGCCTTTCAGGAATACGGCGGTAGTTTCGGTGGCTCGGGGCCGAAGCCGGGCGACAAGACGGTCCGATTCAACTACTCGCCGGATCTGACGATTCCTTTCACTGGCACGCAGACGGACTGGGCGGCGTTTCCCGATGTGGACTCGAAGATGCCCGACTTCAAGGTGGCTTCGTGGGCCGAGGAAGTGCTGGCCAGGAAGCATGACGATCCGTTTTTTCTGGCGGTTGGTTTCGTGCGGCCTCACGTTCCGTTCTATGTGCCGCAGAAATGGTTCGACCGGTTTCCACTCGAGGCGATCGTTCTGCCTGAGATCCCGGCGGACGATCTGGATGACGTTCCAGAAGTTGGACGGTTGCTGCACGAGATGCCTCGGTATCCGCAGCTCGACTGGTTGCGAGAGAACGACGACGACCAATTGCGAAAATGCGTGCAGGCTTACCTGGCGTGCATCGCGTTTGTCGATCACCAGGTCGGGCGAGTCGTAAAGGCTCTGGAGAAAAACTCAGCTGCAAAGAACACGGTGATCGTTCTGTTCAGCGATCACGGGTACCACCTCGGCGAGAAGCATCGAGTTTCCAAACACAGTTTGTGGGAAGAATCAGCTCGTGTGCCGATGGTCGTCGTACGTCCCGGAAAGTCGACGCCGAATGAGTGCTCGAAGCCGGTCGGACTGATCGATCTTTACCCGACGCTGCTTGAACTCTGCGACCTGCCACCACGCGAGGCCAACGAAGGCGACAGCTTGGTGCCGTTGCTCGACGATCCGAATGCGGACTGGCGGTTTTCAACGATTACAACGTACGGTCGCGCGAATCATTCAATCCGTTCCGAACGTCACCGGTTCATGCGGTACGAAGATGGCTCGGAAGAACTCTACGATCACCAGGAAGACCCACACGGATTTGTGAACCTGGCGGCTTCGGTGGATCATCAGGACATCGTTCGGCGGCATCGAGCCGAGCTGCCGACGCACGATGAGCACTATCACGAATCCACAAGCACTGCGCCGGTCAATGCGTGGCTGGAAAAGTCATTCGTTCGGAACCGGGTGAAGCAGAACCCCAAAGAGTTGCCAGCAATCTTCGATGGCAAAACCCTCGGCAACTGGATGATGTCTGACGGAAAGCCGATCACGAAGGGGTGGGAAGTCCTAGGCGGAGCCATCCATCTGGATCGGGGCAAGAAACGGTCCGGCCACATTGTCACGCGGCAGGAGTACGGCGATTTTGACCTGTCGTACGAATGGAAGATTGCAGAGAAGGGCAACAGCGGACTGAAGTATCGAGTTCGACAGTACGGTAAGAAGACGCTCGGTCTTGAGTACCAGATTCTCGACGATCCGAAATTCCAGAACGGTCAGTCGTCTGATAAGGGCAGTACCGGATCGATCTACGCGTTGTACGAACCGAACAAGAAGAAGGTCCTCAAATCTCCAGGCGAGTTCAACTCCAGTCGGATCATCGTCCACGGAAACCACATCGAGCACTGGCTGAACGGCGAACGAATCGCGTCCGCAAATGTCGGCGACGAAGAATGGGACAGCCGGGTTGCCGACAGCAAATTTTCTGACGCAGAAGCCTTCAGTAGAAATCGCTTCGGCCGATTTATGCTGACCGATCATGGAGCCGAAGTCTGGTACCGAAACTTCACAATCAGACCAATTGAAAAACCTGATAGCGATTAATCTGCAGGGTGGGCGTACTTCGATCCTGGCAGAAAATGGGACGAGATTAGAAAGAAGCGAAAATGAAGGGACTGCTTACGTTAGCGATCATAGTTGGAGCAGTGACGACGTTGCCTGCCGACTGGAATCAATTTCGTGGACCGGCTGGCGGTGGCGTTGCAAACGGTACTGCATCGTTGCCTGTCGATATCGGCCCAGACAGCCCGCATCTGGTCTGGAAGTCACCGCTTCCGAAGGGGCATTCAACGCCCATCGTGCACGGCGATCGAATTTTCCTGACAGGCCTCGACAAGAAGTCGCTTCGAACGTTTGCAGTCAACCGTCTGGACGGAAAGATCGTGTGGTCGGTAGAGGCCCCGTACGAGAAACTCGAATCCGTGCATCGGATCGGGAGTCACGCCACGCCGAGCGTCGCGACCGATGGCGAAGTCGTTATCAGTATGTTCGGTTCGAGCGGGCTGTTCTGTTACGACGTCGATGGTAAGCAGTTGTGGCATCGACCGATGGGGCCGTTCAATAACAGTTTTGGAGCCGCGTCTTCACCGCTGCTGGTCGACGATCGAATTGTGATGGTGCAGGATCATGACACTGGATCGTTTCTCGCCATCTACGACAAAACTACCGGCGACGAAGTCTGGAAAGCGGAACGGCCAAACTCCCGTCGCAATTACTCGACGCCGTGCATCTGGACGGTTAACGGAAAGCGGCAGATTGTCGTCGCCGGTTCCGCACACGTTGTGGCCTACGCTTTTGAATCCGGCGACGTCGTTTGGACGGTTCGCGGTATCAGTCGAGTCGTCAATACGACGCCGGTTGTCGGCGATGACAATCGGCTTTATGTGGCATGCACGGGCGGGAGTGAAACGGAACAGCCTGTGTTTGCTGAAGTGCTGAAGGATGCAGACGCAAATGCCAACGGAACGCTCGAACCGGATGAGTTGCCGAAGAGCCCGATCAAGAGTTTCTTTACGCAGTTTGACCGGGATGCCGATGGCTCGCTCGACAAAGAAGAGTACAACAGCATCCGCGAGATTTTCAGCTTGTCCGAAACCGTCGCAATGGCGATTCGTCCCGGTGGAACGGGAGATATCACAAACAGCCACGTTGACTGGAAAGAGTCGAAATCGATCCCACGCAATTCATCGCCCCTCTACTATAAGGGCTTGTTGTTCCTTGTCGCCGACGGTGGAATCGCCACATCAATCAATGCCGAAACCGGCGAGATGCTGTATCGCGGCCGGCTGTCCAGCACGGGCAAATACTACAGTTCCCCCGCGGCCGGCGACGGCAAGATCTACATCATCGGTGAACGCGGACACTTAACCGTCGTCTCAGCAGAGGCCGAGTGGAAGCAAGTTGCGGAAAGTTCATTCGAAGAAGACGTCTACGCGTCTCCCGCAATCTCAGACGGATGCATTTTCGTAAGAACGGTGTCAAACCTGTTTTGCTTCAGATTGTCGCAGTAGTCTCGACCGGTCTGGTAGCGAGCAGAAATATCATTCGAAGAACATGACGAGCACATCATTGATGAACAATTTTAAATCGGTTTTTTTGTTTTCTGTGCTGGCTGTGCGGCTGTTTCATTCGGACCAGGCATCGTCAGCGGATTGGCCACAGGCGGCCGGGCCAAATTATGACTGGACGGTGAAGACTGACGAGCCTGTCCCGACTTCCTGGAGTGTCGAGAAAGGACAGAACATACGCTGGCGAATTCCGTTGCCGGAGACCGGGCAAAGTGGAATAGCGGTTTGGGGAGATCGACTTTTTCTGACGACGATGAAGCCGCTCGCTGCCGATGCGAAGCTCAGGAAGGGTACGGACATTGTCATTTACTGTGTCAGTGCGACCGATGGAAAGATTTTATGGCAGCATGGTCTACCGGGCGATCCGAAAGCTCTCAGTATTTACGCTTACGGATTCAGCAGTAGCAGCAGCCCGACTCCGATTACTGACGGAAAACTCGTCTGGTTCTGGAATGCCAGCGGGCGGATGGGTTGCTGGACGGTTGATGGCGAGGAAGTGTGGACTCGGAAGTGGACACCGACATTAGGACGGCCATTCAACAAGCAGTACGAGCCGATCAAAGTCGGCAACACTTTGATCAATGTCGAACCGCTCGACCCCGACGATTCGAAACGACGAGAAGATGCCTGGAATTACCTGCGCGGATTCGATGCGAAGACGGGCCGATCACTCTGGACTGCGCCGGAAGGGCTGACTCATTACAACACTCCGGTTCTGGGTAAGTTGCCTGGTGGTGGCTACGGAGTGCTGGCCGGTCGAGGGGCTCATCACGGTACGCCGGAAACTCCGTCTGGTCTCACGCTGAGCCGAGTCGACGGGCCGGATGCAGGAAAGACCGTCTGGAGTTGGGCTTCGCAACTCGGAGGGATGGCTCAGGTCACCCAGACGTGGGATCAGCAATTTGCATACTGGCTGGACGAAACGCGGACGGACCTCGTCGTGCTGAACACGAAGGACGGTAGCGAGGCGAAGCGAATCTCATGGATCAAAGATGTCATCGTTACGGCTTACGATGCGGAATCAAAAACGTTTACGCGTCGTGAAGGGATTGACCTGAGTCAGGAAACTCCCACTGTGAAGGTGTTCCCGGCGTGGCACGCGAATCTCAGTATTTATCCGTACGTCTACTTTCAATGTTTCAGTTTCGAAGGACGTCGCAAAGGCAAGGCCGTCAGGATGGGGCCTCGGCGAAGCATCGCTCGAATTGATGTGGTGAAGGAGCGGGTCGAATATCTTGAACTGCCGTTTCCAATCCCGAACGTCGAGGACGCAGGCACATCGCCACATGGAACTCTGTATCCGAAAATGACGACAAACAGTCGAGGGATTGACGTTGCCGACGACAAGCGATCGAAACGTGACGGCTGGTGGTGGTGCTTCAACGGAAATACGATCGCCGTTAATCAGTACCTCTACTTCACGTTTATGTGCGGAAAAGTGCAGGTACTCGATGGGCAGGTCAAAGACTTCGATGAGACTGCGTTGATCTCGTTTAACGATTTGGGACGATTTGGCGAAACGTGGTCGGTCAACACGCCGAGCTTCAGCAACGGTCGGCTCTATCATCGAACGATGAAAGAGTTACTGTGCATCGAGGCGTCTGACAAACAGGAGAGACCCTAGCGTACGACCTGGCAGCGGCGGAAACTCTTGTCGCTGTCCGTCTGCAGACTTTCTATTCCAAGGAGTGACCCAGAGTGATGGAACGATTGCTTCTTGTCTTAGCGCTGCTGGGTGTTTTTCAGGTTCCTGTCAGTGCTCAGGAAATTGAGGACGAACTTGCGGACATTACTGAGCGTTTGGAACTCGCCGAGCAACAACGGAAGATACTGAAACAAAAGATCGACGTCGTCGATCGACGGGTCAAGTTGCTGACCGAGGCCCGGGCCTTTGTAAAGTTTCTGTCGACGCTCGACAGACAGCTCGAAGCGGCAGAGGCGAAGAGTGACGTGCAGCAGATTGAAGAGCTTGAAGGAGAGGGGGAAGAGGCCGAGTTTGGTCTGGAGTTCGTGAATTCGAAGCTGGAAATCCTGGAGCATCGAAACGGTGTGCTCGGGCTTCTGGACGAGCTGGAAGAAACCGGTTCGAGGGTTCTGAAAAGCGAGGCCCGGATTCTGTTACAGATGACCGATCGCGCGGACAAGTTGGTCGAACGACTCTTCAGGATTTATCGAGACGGACCGGAGTCGGATGAAAGTGAACTTGAACACGAAGTCGAAGCCTTTCACGCGACGTTTGAACGGCGTATCGACATTCTTCGTTTGAAGCTGGAGTTGTTCTGGGCTCGTGAAGAAGGCGAGGACGAGGCGATTCGCGACTTGGAAGCAGAGCTGAAAGAACTGGGTGACACACGCGATTTTGAACCCAAACTAAAATCGCATAAGAATGAATCAGACCGAGAAGAAACCCGAATTCTGCCGCCTCCGATGCAGCTGTCTGCCGATGAAGTCGCTGCCGTGGGTAAGCTTGATTTCAACGGCAGAATAGTTCCGATCCTGAAAGCGGCGTGTTCAGATTGTCATGCCGGTGATGCTCCTGAAGGCGGTCTCGATCTGGAGACGCTGGCCCAGGAGCAACCCCTGGTTATCAACCGGACGCACTGGATCAACGTGATTCAGCAATTGAAAGTTCGGTCCATGCCTCCAGCGGATGCTGCACAACCGAGTGAGCTGGACCGGCGGACGATGGTCGCCTGGCTGACAAACGCGATAGAGAACTTTGATTATTCGACGGTGAAGCAACCGGGCTACGAACAGGCTCGCCGCCTGACACACGATGAATACAACAACACGGTGCGAGACCTTACAGGAATTGACATTCGTCCGGCCGACCGTTTTCCGGCGGACCTGACTGCGACCAGCGGCTTCGAAAACAGCGCAAACAGTTTGTTTCTGCAGCCGATCACGCTGGAACGGTACATCGGTGCGGCGGAGGCAATTGCGACGGCAGCCTGGCCGGATGAGTCGATTACCGCGCAGCAGCAAGGAGCATGGAACTTATTGCTGGGCGAACTTTCAGAGCTACGGGATGAATTAGCTGTTGAGTCAGTTTTAACCGGGTTTGCTCGTCGAGCTTATCGTCGACCGGTTGAGACCGATGAGATTGCCACACTCGTTGCACATTACGGTCGCCGGGTTGCTCAGGGAGCGTCGTCTCGCGGCGCGCTGCGGGACGTGCTGCAGGTCATGCTTGTTTCACCGAGCTTTTTGATCCGAACCGAACGAGACAGTTTAAGAATTGGTCAGCCGTTTCGCGTTTCGGACTGGGAACTGGCCAGCCGACTTTCTTACTTTCTCTGGGCGTCGATGCCGGACGGCGAGCTGTTTCGCCTGGCCGAAACTGGTGGCTTGAGCGATCCGGACATCCTGAGCACAACTGTCGAAATGATGCTGCGCGATCCGAAAGCAAACACGCTGGGCAGTATCTTTGCATCGCAATGGCTGGGCTTCACAGATCTCGGGCGAGTCCGACCTGGTCAGATCGACAACCCCTGGGCGACTGATACGCTGATAGCAGCGATGAAGCATGAGTCGGCCATGCTGTTTAACTCGGTGGTAAAGAACAACATGCCGCTTGATCGACTGATCGATGCCGATTACACATTCGTGAACGAAGAGCTGGCGAAGCACTACCGAATGAACGGAGTTCGCGGGGCAAAGATGCGACAAGTCTCTCTGCGGACGTCGCCGCGTCGCGGAATCCTGGGGCACGGCAGCATTCTGGCAGTGACATCGTTTCCTGGCAGAACGAGTCCCGTGATTCGCGGAAACTGGATCCTTTCAAAGTTGCTTGGCACGCCTCCACCGCCTCCGCCACCGAACGTTAGTGAGTTTGACGAGCGAGTTGCGGAGAATCGCAAGCTCACTCAGCGGGAAAAGCTGGAAATGCATCGGCAGAACCCGAACTGCTACACCTGTCATAGTCAGATCGATCCGTTGGGGTTTGCTCTCGAAGAATTCGAATGGTTCGGGCGGCATCGGCCAGTCAGCCGTGGCAAGCCTGTCGACACAACCGGACGGTTACCAGGTGGGGAGCCGTTTAAAGGATTAATCGGTCTGAGCAAGACTCTGCTGAAAGAGCGGGTCGATGATTTGACGATTCAGCTTTGTCGAAAGATGTTGTCCTACGCGCTGGGTCGGCAGTTGCAATACTATGATGAAGCAACCGTGCAGGAACTTGTCGAAAAGGTCCAGGCCAACGACCGACGAATTCCGGCACTGATCCATGCGATTGTTGAATGCGATGCTTTTCAAATGAAGCAGAGCGGTGCGGGTTCACAGGACGGAAAGCAGTAACACATTCGAACATGCGACGATTGGTGCATTGCTCGCTCTGAGTTTTGAAGCAACGGAACGGGAAAACCATGTTTGGAAACTGGCACATTTCACGTCGGACTATGCTGCGAGGTCTGGGAGCCGCGGTCTCTCTTCCCATACTTGACGTCATGACGCAGCCTGTTGCTCGAGCTGCCGAGAAGGAGCAGGCTGCCGCCCGGTTAGCCTATCTCTATATACCAAACGGTGTCGCAGAAGGGGCGTGGCAGCCGAAGCAGGTTGATAGTCGCGGCCGACTCGTCGAGTTGAATCCGTGGATGTCATCACTGGCTCCGTTTCAGCATGACCTGACGATCTTTCGCAATATGTGGACGCCGCGCGGAAACGGGCATATTGCTGGAACAGCGACCTGGCTAACTGGCGGATCGTTCGATGGCGAAAAACTGGATTCCGGTGGAGCATCCGTCGACCAGATTGCGGCGAAGCATTTTCGTTCTGTGACACTTCTGCCATCACTCGAGTTATCAACGCGGGGCGAGGGGATATTCACAACCAGTCTGCCTAGAAATACCGTTTCGTGGGTGGACCCGGTAACCCCCGCACCTCGCGATATCGAGCCACGAGTTGTCTTCGACCGGATGTTTCGAGTTGGCGATTCCGGGCTTGGCAATCGCTCGGTGATTGACCTTGTGCTGGAAGATGCTCGTCGTCTCAAACGTCGGGTCAGTGATCATGACCAGAAGAAGATTGATGAATACCTGGAGTCCGTGCGGGGCATCGAACGCCGGATCGACTTTGCACAACGGCAGCAGAGTCGTGCGGCACAGACACCGGGATTGAAGAACGCACTTGTACGACCAGAGCCAGGAATTCCTGAGGACCACCGTCAGTATATGAAGACGATGATGGACATGATCGTGCTCGCTTTCTGGGCCGACGCGACTCGGGTCTGCACGTTCATGATGGATCACGGTCAGAGCAATCGTTACTTCGATTTCGTCGATGGTGTCAAAGGAACATGGCACGCGCTGTCCCATTGGAAAGACATCAGCGGCACAACCGAAGACGACGACGGTAAGACGTCCTGGACTTCGCGCGACGAAAAACGCGACATGTACAACCGCGTGACGGCGTGGCACACCGAGCAGGTTGCCTACCTGCTGAAACGTCTCAGTGAGATCAAAGAACCCACCGGCCGGCTGATTGACAACAGCATGATCGTCTACGGCTCAAGCCTGTCCGACGGCCACGAACACTCAGCAAAGAATCTGCCAGTGCTCCTTGCCGGCGGCGCCGCTCACGACATCAATTCCGGACGACAGGTAAGCAGTAGCCGTGACACCTCAATGTCCGATCTTCACCTTGCCATGCTGAATCGTCTCGGTGTCCGGCGAGACAAATTTGCCGAAAGCAATTCGCCGATCGACCTCGAGTAGCGAGCGGTGGATTTGGTTTCGGTCAGTCCTGGTCGTCAGGCTCGTCGTCGGCGTGCACCTGGGGATAGAATCCTCGACCGGATTCGTTCTGTGTTGGAGTGTTCAAGGTTGATTGAGTTGGGATGGTCTGACGTTTTCGAGACTGACAAAATGTGAGCGAAGACCAGTCGACAATTTAATCTGGCTTCAGCGGGGATGGCATTTGCCTTGTGGGGTGGATGGGCCTACTACATCAACCACCCAGGGGCAGACGAAACGGGTCCCACTTCCCCGGTGACATCTGGCCTGACGCAGGGCATCGGCAGTTTTGTGATCACTCTGCTCATGGTTCGGGCCGTCACCTGGGTCTATCACCGACTGCCCGCCAATCCAGCCCGAATCGTGCTGCCAGCGATTGCGGCGGTGGCCGTGACCGGCACACGGTGCATGCCCTGGTGAGGACACCGAACATTGCTCAAACCATTGCACCGGCTCTCTCGGTCGCTTTCGCCTTCAATGTTTACACGGCTGCCAAACTGAGGCGGGAAGGCGAGCGACATGAGACCCCCTTGAACGACCTGGCAGAGAAATCATCTTGAGCGAAATTGAAAACCGGCGGCCTTTGAAAGTTCGCGACGCGAAACTGTCTCAGCGTTTTGCGAGGTGGCTCAGTCAGAAAAACGTGACTCCCAATCAGATCTCACTGTGCAGCGTCCTGTTTGCCATGTGGGCGGCGGCGTGCCTGGTGGCGATTCCGCAGGCTCAAGGACCAGTGACCTGGGGACTGCCGATCCTGGCGGCCGTTTTTATTCAGTGTCGCCTGCTGTGCAATCTTTTTGATGGGATGGTCGCCGTCGAAGGAGGCAAGAGCACTCCGTCGGGCGAACTGTTTAACGACATCCCCGACCGCGTCGTCGATCCGCTCATTCTGGTCGCGGCGTGATTCGCCACAACTGTTGTGCCATGGGCTGAGTTACTTGGTTGGGCTGCGGGACTGGGGGCCGTAATGACTGCCTATGTTCGAACGCTTGGTGCAGCCGTGGGGCACCTGCCAATTTTTGCGGGCCGATGGCCAAGCAACATCGTATGGCGCTGATGACGATTGCCTGCCTGGTCACAGCGGTGGAGCATTTCTTCTGGGATCACGGGTGGGCCATTCTGATAACGCTCGGCGTGATCGCGGCGGGCTGCGTGGTGACGATCGGGCGTCGCGCTCGGTCCGCTTACGTTGCTCTGGAAACTGGAGTTGACGAAGAGGCCGGTACGGATGCCTGAAATTCCTTCAAGTTCACTGACCGCAATGGTGGCCGTTTTCGGGCTGCTGGTCCTGGCGACGGCCAGCCGGTTGATTCTCGCTGCCAGAAATTCCGACAAAGACTACACAGAGTTGCGGCAGCGGGTGCAATCCTGGTGGTGGATCGTCGGCTCGATATTCGTCGTTCTCACCGTCAGTCGGGGAGTCGCGATCACATTTTTCGGTTTTCTCAGCTTTATGGCACTCAAGGAATTTCTCTCGATCGTGCCGACTCGCCATGCCGACCGGCGAGTGATTTTCTGCGCGTACCTGGCCATCCCCATGCAGTATTACTGGGTCTATATTGGCTGGTATGGCATGTTCATTGGTTTCGTCCCCGTTTACCTTTTTCTCTTCCTGCCGATGCGGACGGTTCTCATCGACGAAACCGTCGGCTTCATCAAATCCGTAGCGCTGCTTCACTGGGCTGTGATGCTCACCGTTTTCTGCCTCAGTCACGTCGCTTATCTGCTGACGCTTGAGCCTCTCAATGCCGACGCTGGCAGTATCGGACTGGTGCTCTTCCTGCTGTTTAGCACTCAGTTCAACGATATCTGCCAGTAGATCTGGGGCAGGATGCTTGGCCGACACAAGATCATTCCCCGAGTCAGTCCCAACAAGACGTGGGAAGGGTTCATTGGAGGCTTTGTGACGACAACCGTCTGTGCCGGTTGGCTGGCACCGCTATTGACGCCCCTGAGCATGAAGCAAGGTCTGATTGCCGGGGTCATTATCGCGGGCGGTGGATTTATCGGCGACGTTGTCATTTCATCGGTCAAACGCGATCTGCGAATCAAAGACTCCAGCCAGCTCATTCCCGGACATGGCGGTGTCCTCGACCGAATGGACAGCCTGCTCTACACCGCACCGCTGTTCTTTCACTACACCTGCTTCCTCTGCTATTGACCGATGAATCGAACTCTTAAAGTACTGTTCTTCGCACTGATCGTCAGACCTTTCGTTCTGATCGGGCTTGGGCTGAACATCGTCAACCGGAATGGTCTGCCCACATCCGGCCCGTCTGTCATTGCGGCCAATCATAACAGCCACCTGGACACACTGGTTCTGATGAGTCTCTTTCCGCTTGCGGTACTAGACCGAGTCAGACCCGTCGCAGCCGCTGACTACTTTCTGTCGAATCGCTTTCGCGAGTGGTTCTCGCAGAGCATTATCGGCATCATACCACTCGACCGCACCGGTGGGACTGACACTGAAGTTCTGTTTGAAACCTGCCGCCAGGCTCTCGATCGAAACGAAATTCTGATTCTGTTTCCAGAGGGCACGCGAGGTGACCCCGAGCACATGAGCCGGGTCCGCAAGGGAATCTGCCATCTACTGGATGACCGCGAACAGACGCCAGTGATTCCGGTCGTCATGCACGGGCTCGGGCGAGCCCTGCCGCGTGGCGAAGCTCTGCTTGTTCCCTTTAACTGCGACGTCGTGATTGGCAATCCGATGCAGATCGACGGTCGGACGAACGAGTTCGTCAAACAGCTCACCGGAAATTTCAAAGAGCTATTTACACACTGTCTCACCCGCCACGAAGACGATCAAGACCTGTGACAGGTTGGACAAGCTAGTCTGGGGCGGGGTGGGTGGTGTATTGCTTTTTGCCAGCCGGCCATCACCGAATTTGTATCGGAAGCGTTTACGCGTTTTTCAATTCCAGGTCCGTCACGGTGCTTGTGCTACTGGCGAAGTGGTCGGATTCGATTCCGAGTCGTTGAAGCATGCTGACGTAGAGATTGCTGAGGGGTTTGTTGGTTTCGCGGTTAAAGGCCAGGTGTTGACCGTGTTTGAAACCGCCACCGGCCAGAAGGGCGGGCAGGTTTGTGTTGTCGTGAGTGTTGGAGTTTCCCATGTTGCTGCCGAAGAGGATCATCGTCCGGTCGAGCAGTCGGTCTCCTTTTTCTCTCTTATCAGACAGTTCCTGCAGCAGTGACCGCAGGAGCGACATCTGTTGTCGGTCGGCCTCTTCAAGTTGCTTGACCTTGCCTTCTGCCTGTCCGTGATGGCTGAGGTTGTGATACCCGTCGGTAGTATTCTGGTCTTCGTGAAGCTTGAACGAAGGCGTTGCAAACGCGTCGACCATCAGCGTGATGATTCGAGTTGAATCCGATTCGAACGCTAGACGAGCCATCGACAGCATCAGCTCAAACTTCTGGAAGAACAGCTTCTTGTCGGTGATGTCGTCGGGCATCGATTCTGTGGTGGCGGTTTTTGGACGAAGCTCCCACTCGCGTGCCGTGTGTAATCGTTGTTCGACCTCGCGGACGGACGTGAAGTACTGATCAAGACGTGATCGGTCATTGCTGCCGAGACGCTGGCTGAACTGACGAGTGTCATCAAGCAGTGTGTCGAGAATACTGCCTCGCTCGGTCAAGCGATGGAGTTCCCGAGCGACGGTTGCCTTGTCGCCCTGCATGAACATCTTGCTGAACAATGCCGACGCTCGGTCTTCAGCCGGCAAAAGAACTCCGTCGCGCGTCCATGACAGACTGCGGTTTGCTTTGTCGATGTTCACGCCAAGGTTCAGCGTCGGGAATCGCGTGACCTGTCCGAGTTTCTCGGTAGCAAACTGGTCGAGTGATATTGTGTTGCGAAACCCGCTGCGTGTCGGACTTCGCGCGCCAGTTAAAAAACAGTTTTCCGTGCTGTGTCCACCTTCGACGTCGGGATGAGATAACCCGCTGAACACGGTGAAGTCGTTCCTGAAATCTGCAAGCTCAGTGAGGTAGGGCGAGAGTTCGTACCCTGGCCCGGTTTGAGTGGGGAAGAACGGTTTCGGAAGAACGCCAAGGTTGTTCGAAATGAGCAGCATCCGGTGAGGTGGTGTCTCACTGGCCGTCTGGCCAAAGACCGGAAACATGCACTCAAGCGAGGGCAGAGCCATCGCGACGGCCGCACTTTTGAGTAAGGCTCGGCGATGCATCGGGCGATAGATGTGTCGATATTTCATAGGTTCATTCGCAACCGGCCAGCCCGAGGAAAATTTTGCTTTGCACCAGTGAGTGAATTAGATCGCGGACACGGTAGCCGTTGTCACTGCAGGCATCGAGTAACTCTTCGATTTCCGCTCGATCAGAAAAACGGATGGGAGTTCCGGTCGAATAGACCGTGAACTGATGCAGCAGATTTCGTGCAATCTGACGATCATTGGCTGCCAGGATGGTTTTTAATTCTATAACGTCCCGAAACTCGCGACCGTCCAGAAGTTTTCCACGGGGATCAACGGTGCTGGTCAGCGCGTAGGAGAAGTCGTGACCTGCGCGATCGATTCCCGTGATGGACTCACCTTTTTCGAGCCCGCGATATCGAGTTCTCCATCTGCCGAAGATATCGAAGTTTTCAAGGGGTACTCCGACGGGATCAAACCGGGCATGACAGGCTGAACACGACTCTTCGGCGGCATGTAACGCGAGCAATTCGCGGATGGTCTTTGCGCCTCGAATGTCTGGTTCGACAGCGGGCACACTGGCAGGTGGTTTCGGCGGCGGCTGGCCAATCAGCCGGTCCATGATCCATGCTCCTCGTAAGACGGGAGAAGTCGATGTTCCGTTCGCAGTGATTTTCAGAATCGACGCCTGAGTAAGCAGCCCGCCGTACGGGCTTCCAGCAGGGAGTTCGATCCTTCGCATGGCGGAGCCGCTGACTGCCGAAAGTTCGTAGTGCCTGGCGAGCCGGTCGTTAACGAAGGCAAAGTCTGCATCAACCAGCGTGCTGGTCGGCAAATTGTCCCGCACCATCGTTGTGAAGAAAGCTCGAGTTTCGTGTTCCATCGATTCGACAAGGTAGGCGTCAAACCGATATTCAGGGAAGCGTCTGATGTCCGGTTCGTCGCGATGAATCTTCCGGAGGTCCAGCCAGTAATCCGTGAATTGTGTTACGAATCGCTCGAAACTCAGCCCGTCGATCAGCCGGTCGGTTTCCGCTTTCAGTACTTCAATGCTGCGGAGTTCCTGATGTTTTGCTTGCTTGAACAGCTTTGCATCCGGCCGCGAGTTGGTCAGAAAGTGCGACAATCTCGAAGCGATGGCAAAGTGGTCATCAGCGTGTTTCGGATCCTGAACGTAGAGCATGTGCCCGGAGCACAAGAATGCTTTGTAGCCAGTCAGCATGGCTGCAGCGAAGGATGATTCCTGCTTAAGCCGATCCAGTATTAACTGTTCATACTTTTTTACCGCCGCTTGCGGGACGGGCTGTCGAGTTGCTGCGTCGATGAATCGTTGCATCAAACGTCGAGCATCTTCCTGAACATTTAGAGAGACAACCTTCACGGCAAGGCCGTCGTCTTCAGATCCTGTAGCAAGCGGAAGGTCGTCAAACAAGACTTTGTGTGAAGGGGGCGGCCAGTTGTCCGGTGAGAGCGGTCCTTCGATCTCCAGCCACTTAAATGCCACCCCGGGTTGTCCTCCCGCAGGGAATGGCGGGTAACGATATGTCGGAGGGCCGTTGTTAACGTTTCTTGCCAGGGGAACCGGCAATCCGAGCAGGCTGTACTCGAACGTTTCCCGCTCGCGGAGTCGGATGGTGGTTTCGTAGACGTTTTGTTTGGGCTGAATGTCGATGATTCCACCAGTCGCTCGAACGTCCCCTGAAACATCGGGGCCAGATGGCTTGCGAGCTCGGAATGTCATCGGCAGAGGTTGTTTCGCCGGTTTCAATTCAAAGCCAGGCTGCTGCAGGACGGCGCGTGCCGAGAAGCGAATTCGATACTCGCCGGGGAGTCGAGCGACGAAGCCTTGAGGGTAGCCGTAGTAGGGCCAGTGTGCGGATCGAAACAACGCCAATTCGACATCGGGATCATCAGGTGCTTCGTCGAGTTGCTGGCTACTGATTCCCTTTGAATCCTTCGCGAAAAACATCGCCTGGCGATTGCCGAACGTTGACTTCGATGGAAACAGCTTTGCTCCCACGGCTCGGTATTTCTTGCTGGGCAGCGATTGAACTCCGCTGGCCATCGCTCGAAGCAGCGCCGCTTCGGCGGCATCAAGATACGCGACCAGTTGGACTCTCGAGATGTCGAGTGTTTCCGTGGTCTTATTGAAGTGGTGACTCTCCCGGTCTTCAGGCAGCATGTCTCGAATGTCGAGCGCTGGTAGTTTTAAAATATCACGCAGGTTCTGCTGATACTCGTCCCGGTTCAGCCTCCGGATTGGACCACGGCCTTTTTTTACGACTTCGGCAAGGTCCGCCTTGTGAAGCTTCTTCGAAAGTTCCTGTAGGAATGTCGCACGTTCCGCGGATGAGACTTCCTTTGGAGCGGGCGGCATTTCCAGTGTCTGCACTCGATCGTGGATATCGACCCACCGCGCGCGACTCGCGGCGGACTCCAGATTCGTCGGTAGCTGATCGAAGTCGAGGTTTCCTTCGGAATCGCTACCGGAGTGACACTCGGAGCAGTATTCGCTCGTGAATTTGACGGCGGAAGGGGCGGACTGTTCGGCGGCATCCACAGCCGGTCGAACGCGGCAGAATGCGACCGTGACCAAAGAGAGAAAGTGAATTGTGATCGACTTCCGAGTCATCTCTTTCCATTTCTGTCGCGAATCACCGAACACGATGCCAAGCATCGCCTGACTAACGAATGCGCATTCAGACTTTGAAGAGTGCTATCTGATCAGAAAGACTTCGCTGGTCACAGCGGCTTCGATCAGGTCGCGGAATCTGTAGCCATTTTCGGGCGCTGCCTCGACGATGTGATCGACTATTCGTCTGTCTCCGACCGAAAGCTGACGACCGGCTCCGTACTCCAGAAGTTTGCTCAGCAGGCAGCGTGTAAATGTTTTTGGGTTTGCCTTCAGGTAATCTTTAATCGACTGCGGGCCGGAAAGGATGGTGCCGTCAGTCATCTCGGACGATGCGTCGATTGGTTGTTTGTTTCCAGCGTAAGACGTCCGCCAGCCTCCGATGGCATCGTAGTTTTCCAGGGCGAGGCCGGGTGGATCGATGTCTCGATGACATGATGCGCAGCTTTCAAGTTTCTTGTGGGCTGCCAGAGTTTCACGAATATTGGTCGCCTGGCTGGTGTCGATGTCGAGAGCGGGGACGTCTTTTGGTGGCGGCGGTGGCGATTGCCCAAACAGATTTTCCAGCACCCACACGCCTCGCATAATCGGCGATGACTCCACGCCGTCGCCCGTCACGGTGAGGACAGCTGGCAGACCGAGAATGCCGCCTCGTTCGGCAACGTGAGCTGGAGCGTCGGGTGGTAACTTTTTGAAGTCTATCCGCGTCGGTTCGGGCCAGACCAGACTCTGTCGCTGGTCGGCCTCCTGGGCACCCATGCTGCGTTGCCCGCTGAAGCCCCAGACGATTTGCATCGGACTGTTGGCGTAGGTGAAGTCAGAATCAACAAACGTCGAAATCGGTTCGTTTTGACGCAAGACTTCCCCAAAGAACATCTCTGTCGAGCGGACGAAGCCGTACCGGACCAGATCGTTCCAGACGTACCTGTTGTCGCACACATTGATTGATTCGACCGTGCGGTTTCCCAGCCACTGGCCCGTGAAATGTTTAATAAACTGTGAGGACTTTGGATCGTCGAGCAGGCGTCGGACCTGGTCTTTCAGCACAGTTTTATTGGTCAGCCTCCTGGCTGCAGCCAAGTTCAAAAGCTCTTCGTCCGGCATCGTACCCCACAGAAAGTATGAGAGCCGCGACGCCAGCGTGAAGTCGTCCAGATGTGCGCCTTGCGATCCCGTTTCGCGATAAAGAAAGTCTGGCGAGCAGAGTATTCTTCGAAGCGCGTAGTGCCAGGCGAATTCAGCTTTGTGGACCTGCTGACCGTGGCTGAGGACTGAGCTAATCAGGTTTTCCTTTTCAGTATCGGAAAGCGGACGCCGGTAAGCTCTTGACGCCAGAGGGATGAGCAATCGACTGAGTTCACTTCGATCCAGCCGTGGCGGCCACTTTCCAAATAATTCTTTGACACGGGGCAGGACGTCAACCGGCCCATGAATCGCCAGACCACGTAATTCGACCGTCGGAGCCGAGTGTTTCTTCGCCTCTTTGACGGCCTTGCTGACCGCTCCTCGATTGACACCCTCTTCAGGAAAGATGCCAGGTCCGAAACGGTTTTCACAATAGACGTGAAACGTTTCGCCCGCTTCCAAAGGAACGTCGCATTCAATCCAGGTTGGCTCGCCCGACGGAACTTCGATTAGTGCCACCTTCGTTGCTCGGTAGCGAAGATACCTTTTGGGTAGCTGTTCTTCGGTCGGGTCAAACGCGTGGAATGTCAATCGAAGTGGTTGGTCGTCGGCTCCGGTTTCTGCCTGAGCGTTGGCGAGCAGGCGGACTTTGTACTGACCACATTCAGGAGCGATGAAGATCGAATCCCAAAGTGCTCCGGCCCATCCCGAATTATTTACTCCTGTGAACTTCAGGCAGTCTTTGCTCTTACTGAACCACCGCCGGGTCTGGTCGCCGCCGATCTGCTCAACGGTGTAACTCGATTTGTACGTCTTTGGGCCTGGCAAAGGCACCATGCGGTGAGCGATGTCGGTTGCGACATCGTGGTAGCCCTGCAGCACAGCCGGCGAAAGGAACAATCCCTCGGGCATCGTGTCGAATTCGGAATCCGTCGCGTCTTCCGGAAAGGACAGAGGAAGACTGATCATTCGAATACCGAACAGGTCACGCACAGTGTTTAGATATTCGACGCGATTGAGTCGGCGAAGAGGCGTCCCGCCAGGCCTGGCAGTTTGATCGGCGTGGGCGAAGTCCAGGTCAAGCCGCTTGATGAACTTTGTTATGGTTTCGGGCTCTGGATGCTTCGACGCCTTTTTCGGTGGCATGTAGCCGTCCGCAACGTATTCCCGCAGGAGATCCCACTGATCACGAGACTCGGTTTCGGTCAGGTTCCACGAGAGCTGATCAATCCGGAAGTCGCCTTTCTGCTGGGATGTGCCGTGGCACTCGACGCAGTATTTGCCGGCGAACTTAGTGACGTATTCAGGAACGTCCGCCGCGAGTGATGACGTCCCGGCGAACGCTGCGAGTAACGCAACAAGGTATCTCACAGGAGAGCTCCGTTGAGATTCGACTGGCTGGTAGCGAACGAGTCTGTCTCGAACCCAAGCTGCTGAAGAACGGTGACGAACAGGTCGCAGGCCATTTCGTTTTTGTGCTCGTGTTTCGATCCGCAGTCGATGTGACGCTGGTGGCGATAACCGCCGCCCGCAATCATCAATGGAAAATCGACTCGCCGGTGCTTTGCCGCATCGGCCATCGCGCTGCCTGTCAGCAGCGTCGTGTTGTTGAGCATGCGGCTGCCGTCCACGTCGGTTGTTTCTTTGAGTGCGTTCAGGAATCTGGCTGCTCCTGCCATGTGGGCTGTTTCGATCGCAACTAGCGAATCGACTTTGTCCTTCTTGTTTCCGTGGTGGGAAAGGTTGTGATAGCCGGACTTCATTAGTTGTTCGTTGAGCATGAGGGCCCCGTCCGCGAGCGGGATTGTCAGAGAGAACACTCGACACGAATCATTCTTCACGGCCAGAGCCATGAGGTCCCACATCAGATCCTCGTTTTGAATCATCATCGAGTGGGCGACGTTCTCTTCTTCGGGCAGACTGAACGTTGTATCGGGCTTCGCATACGGTTTATCAAGCCAGTCTCGACGGCGCGCAAGTTTCTTCTCGACATCACGAACTGATGTCAGGTACTCGTCCAGTTTCGCTTTGTCGTCGCGACTGATGCTGTGCCCCAGCCGGCGTGCATCTTCAACTGCCTGGTCCAGCAGGCTGCGGCCGGAGTCGAGCAGGTACTGTTGCCGTTCGAGGCTGGCTGCGTCGCCTCCGAAAATCTTTGAGTACATCACGCTGGGGCGAATAATTGGCGGCAGCGGAATCCCGTTTCGATTCAGAGAAAGCGGAGCGTTGAAACGCTGCTCGCCGGCACAGAGTTGAAGCGACTCGTACCGTGCGCCTCTTCCCAGCGTCGGAGCGACATACTGGTCCAGTGAAATGCTGCGAAGCACCTGGCCGGTGTAAAGCGTGTAGACCAGAGCGTGCCCGTTGCCAGTCGGCCCTTTATGGTCGAGGCCTGAGATTGTTGTGAGGTCATTCTTAAGCCCCGCCTCGTCAAACGGGCGGAGCAGTCGAGCATCTTCCTTATTGCTTGCAAAGAACGCGGGCTTGTACCAGCCCAGTTGAGTTCCTGCACAAACAAGCCGCTTCGGAGCCTGAAGTGGAGCAGCTCCGGCCAGTGACGGAAGCACGGGGATGGCCAGAGTGCCCAAAGTGCTCTGTAGAAACCGTCGCCGGCTGCTTGAGGTCGTGCGTTTCATCGTGTTGCCCTCAAAGGTTTCAGGCGAACTGACATCGAAGCCTTCCATGGCAAAGGGACTCAGTTGACGACTTGCGTTCGCTCTATGCGATTTACCTATTTAGACAACAGGCTGGCCACGCTGGACGCAGCCTGTCGTCCGTTAGAAGCCTGATTGAATCTCTTCGCCCGGAAGTCGTCGAAACATCACTTCGCAAAGAACTCGTGCTTCTGATCTCCGCCGCTGATGAGATAGGCAATCAGATCCAGAATTTCATCCTTCGTCAGTCGATCGAACAGGCTGGTAGGCATGGGCGACGTTTTTGACACGATCAAATTGTCGATCGTCTTACGGTCGATGTTGACTCGTTTGTTAGGATCGGTCAGGTCCGTGTTCAACGTCATCGAGTCGCCGTTCAAGTTGACGACGACGCCAGTGTGAACGAGCCCAGCGTCAGTCACGACGGTGACGGCCGAAAACTGCTCGTTGATCACTTTGCTCGGGTTGATGACCTGGTCGAGCAAATCGTGCGACGAGTATCGTCGACCGGCTGACGTCAGATCCGGTCCTGTCATGCCACCCTGATTGTCGAACCGGTGACAGGCGTAACAACCGGCTGCTGCAAACATTTTTCGACCGTTAGCGAAGTTTCTCTTTTTCAGGTCAGTCTTCGCTGCTGCCGAGAGTTCTTCGAGTGTCCACTTCTTCGCCTCACGGCCCTTGAAAACTTCGCCCAGGTTTTCGAGTGCCGATTTTCGCTCGGCCTTCTTTGCCAGAAGTTCTTTCATCGACTCCTTCTCGGCGTCACTCAGCGAAGCGACCGCGTCGTTGCGGATGAACTCGATAAATTTCGCAAAGCTGGCCCCACCGCGATAATTGGCCGCTTTCAGGAACCACTCGAAGTACGCGGTTCGTAACTTGGGAGTCCAGCCTGTTTTGAGCATGCGGATCGAACGTGCGTACTGCATCTGTTCTTCCTGGGCTGGTGCGGCGGCAATCAGCTCCATCGTTTTTTCAGCTGTGCCTGGTGCCTGTAGATAGGCGAGTGTTTCGCTCAACAACCAGTTTAGCTCGGCAGTCTTCGCTGGAAACATCGGATCAAGACTGGCTGTGAGCTGTTCAACGATCTGATCGCTCGGCCAACCGAATCGGTTCAGCGCGATTTGAATCGTACGGACCAAGGTCAGTTGTTGACTGGCTGAAAGACTTGCAGCGTCGATTGAGGCCAGAGCCTTCAGCAGCTTGTCCCGCATGGCTGTGTCGACGGCGGGTGTTTGATCGTTGCGGTGCTGCGGGCAAACGCCGGCCACACGACTCAACGCCAGCAGGGCTTCGACCTGTTTCCCGGCGTCGGATTCTGTGAGTGCTTTGCTGGCCCATGTTTCTGCCGGTTGGTGCTCAACTGCTGTGCGAGCTGCCGTTCGGATAAAGCGGTCTTTGTGTGAGAGGTAAGGCCATGCGACGTCAATCGCATTCGGATCCTGCTTCCCGTGGAACACTTCCAGTTTATGGCGAGTGTCTCGAGCTTTGCTTTTTGACGGCTTTGCCTGAACCAGAGCGGTCGATTCATCACCGACGTAGGTCACTCGGTAAAGGCCCGACTGCACGCGGCGGCCACCAATCGTGAAGTACATCGCTCCGTCCTGCGGACGGATGATGGCATCGGTGATGGGTAATGGTGCTCCGGTGACGAACTCTTCCTTCGTCGCGGTGTAGGTCGAACCGCTTTTCTTCAGGTGGACGGCGTAAAGTTTACCCCAGCTCCAGTCGAGAGCGTACAGAGCGTTCTGATACTTCGCTGGGAACTTTGCTCCGTACCCGAACGTCATTCCCGTCGGCGAGCCAGGGCCGATGTCGAGTACAGGCGGCATGTTGTCTGCGTAGAAAGCTGGGCGTTTACCGGCTCCGTTGCGCCAGCCGAATTCTGCTCCGCTGACCACATGACAAATTCGAGTCGGGCGGTACCACGGAGTATTAAAGTCGTATTCCATGTCAGCATCGTAGGTGAAGAGTTCTCCGTCGCGGTTCACTGCTCCGTCGAAGATGTTTCGAAATCCCGAGGCGTAGGCTTCGAATGTTTTTCCGTCTGGTGTCAATCGATAAACAATTCCACCAGGTGCCAGCACACCTCGGTTGTGGCCTCGGCCGTCCGGAAAGCTCGGCAGCAGATGATCTTCGCCCCAGACCTGCCGGACGGGTGAGCTGTCTGCGATTTCCGGCGGGATTGTGTTGTTACCTGTGATCAGGAAAAGTGATTTGCCGTCTGGAGTCGGGATCAAAGCGTGAACTCCGTGATCGCTCTTAGAGCTGACGTGTCGAATGACTTCGACCTTGTCGAGCTGATCGTCGCCGGTGCTGTCGGAAATTCGGTAAACGCCGGAAGGCATCTTCTGTTCGTAGTCATTGACTCCGACGTAAAGAGCACCGAAGGCCCAGACCATTCCGTTGACGCCACGAATGTTCGCCGGGACTTTCTCAACGGTTGTCGCTTGAACGGCTTCGCCGGCCGCCGGCGGAGTGATCCGATAAAGCCCGCCGAACTGGTTACTGACAAGCAGTCGTCCTTTGTCGTCGGTGCATAGGTTGACCCACGAGCCCTGATCCTGGCCAGGCACTGAATACAGCAGTTCAACCTTGAACCCTTTGGCCGCAGTGATGCGGTCGACCGGCGTTGCTTTGTTTCCACCGATGGCGGGGCCGACGGATGCGGGACGTCGTGGTTTTGGCTTTTTGGCTTTGGCAGTCTGTGCAGACGCTGCGGAGACGCAAACGGTGGCGACAAGCGCTAACGCTAGAACTGGTTTCAATCGAGTCGTCAGTGGGAGCATTCTTTTGATCCGTGTGTAAAGGCGTGGTTGTAGTTTTATGTTTATCGATCGTTAGATTCCCGAGTGCGACAAATAGTTTCGCGGATGACGTGCGACTTGCAATCGAGTGGCTCCTGCAGAGTGTGGCTCGCTCGACGACAGCAGTCAGATTTATGCTGACAGATCCAGCGAGAATCGCACCTTAAGATTGAATAGATCATTCGGATTGAATAGATCATTCAGATTTGAATGTTCGAGACGAAAAGCCACATTAAGCCGCTTCTGAGACTGCACGTAGTTCCTGCGGCTGTGTCATACACAATGTTACATAAGAGTATTGTGATTTATCCGACAGTTTCAGTACTCTGGTGGACACATTTTGCTCGATGGTAGAATCTGATTCAGTCGCCATAGTTGTGCCCAGCACAAATGGAAACACGGCTTGAAACCAGAATAATGTCCACGGTAGTGGGTGTTTTTTGGGTTGAGTCTGATCGGATTTTCTCGCGCGCGACGACAGTTCCCTCCTGACTTCCCTCGACGACTCCCGCCCAAAGTTTGCAGCGTTGCCGGTTGATATTCAGGCTGCGTTTGTTCCTTTCCTCAAGATTTACATATCGGATTCGCATGTCGAACCATTCGATACAGCATGGCCTTTTGGCACCGTTTACGCTCGGACTTTTTGCTGTCGTATTTACCGCTGTGCCGGTTGTCGGTCAGAATATCGAAGTGGTGGCTGATGTCGAAGACGTTGCAAAACCGGAAACGATCGACGACGACGTGGTGTCGTTGAATTTTGCGTTCGAGGGAATGCCCTGGCGGGACGTTATCAAATGGTTTGCAGACACTGCCGATCTTGCTCTGCACGTGGGGGATGTCCCGACCGGAAGCTTCACGTATTCGGATCCAAATTCGTTCACGCCAGACGAAGCTCTTGATCGACTGAACCTGTTTCTGCTGCCCCAGGGTTTCACGCTCGTTCGAAGCGGCCAGCTGCTTTCAGTGATCAACCTTGCCGATCCTCGCAGCCTTCAGCAGTTAGATTCGCTGGCGAAGTTCGTCACGATCGAGCAACTTCAACAGGCTAACGATAACGACGTCGTGAAGTGCATTTTCGCTCTCGGTGAACTGGACGCAGAAGACGCTGTGGGCGAGTTGTCGGCTCTGAAACTGATGCTGGCTCCGGCGGTATTCAGCAAGACGAATCAGTTGATGATTACCGACACGGCTCGCAAGCTGAAGAACGTCAAGACGATCATCGACGCGTTCCAGCCAAATGAACTCGACAATGGGACGGTCGTCAAGAGTTTCACGCTGGAGCACGTCGACGCGGAAGACATCCTGGTGGTGGCGAGGCCGCATCTCGGATTGGCCACGGGCGAGATGATCGGCATCGACGTGAGTCTTTCCGCCGATCTGCAGGGTAAGAATATTTTCGTCACGGGTATCGAGGATAAAGTTAAGCTGGTCGAAGGTTTGATTACGGCGATCGATAAGCCGGAGAAGAGCTTGTCGACGGAGAATGGGGAGGCGGAACTGAAGTCACACGTCGTCAAGAACGGCAACGTTGACACCGTATACGACGTTCTGGTGACCTTGCTTGCAGGCGAAACCGTTCGGCTGTCAAAGGATGAGACGGCCGGCACGATCGTCGCTCTTGCAACGCCGGATATTCAGAAAGAGATTGAGCAAACCGTTTTGCAGTTGCAGGCCTCTGACGCCGAATTCGCCGTCATTCCACTGAAGTCTGTCGATCCGTATGTCGTGGTCAGTCTGCTGGAAGAAATGTTCGACCTGACTGACAGCAAGCGCCGCGAGTCGGCCGGAATTGAAGCGTTTACTCGGCACGGAAATTCGCGGGGTTTCGAGCTGATGAAAGGAGTCGAGAACAGTGGTGCTCCCAGAATCGATGCGGACCCAGTCAATCGGCGTTTGTTCGTCCGCGGGACGAAGTATCAAGTTGATCAGATCAAAGAGATTGTGGCCGAACTCGACAGTGGTACGTCGAGAACACTCGGAAGCAACGATCGGATTCGCATTCTTCCGCTGAAAGGTCGCGAGGGCGAACGGTTGCTCAAGGTTTCGGTCAAGTTCTGGCGAAGCAATCCAGTATTTCTTTATCCGTCACTTGACGACACGCGTGATGAAATCAGCGAACGCGTCGTCTCTGAGGACTCGACGCAGTCAAATCCGTTTTCTTCGGAGGATGCTCCTCGATCCAGCCAGGTGGCGGACAATGCTCAACTACTGACCGGGAATTCTCGAAGCCAGGAAGCCGCGATTCGCTGTCAGTTCACGCCGCGTGGATTGATCATTCAGTCAGAAGACACGCAGGCACTCGACCAGTTCGAAGATCATCTGGTGACGATCGCTGGCCCGATTGACTCAACTCCGTCTCCGCCCGTCGTGTTTTATCTGAAATACACTCGGCCTGACGATGCGATCTGGATGCTGGCCGAGTTGTTAGACGGGGGCGAAGCTTCATTGCTTGGCGACTCGGATTCGCTGGTGAACGGCTTTGTGAGCTCGTCAGACTCACTGCTCGGCAGTCTGGTGTCGTCCCGCGAGGGCACGACAACGATGATTGCGGGCTCGATTACGGTGGTAGCCGATTCGCGACTGAATCGGCTGATCGTGCAGGGGACCGCCAGCGATGTTGAGCAGGTCGAGAGCTACCTCAAGATCATCGACAAAGATAACAGCATCACGTCAATCGAGACTTACGGCACGTCGCATGTTATCGAGCTGGTTTATTCACGGGCTAACGAAGTCGCAGACGTTATCCGTAGCGCTTACGAAGGACGAGTGGCCGGCAGTGCTCCCGGAGTCGGACAAGGTCAGCCAGGTGGAACTCAATCAGGACAACGACCAGCACCACCGTCAGCAAAGCAAAGCACCGACAAGAAGTCGACTTCGAAGAAAGAACTGGTCGTGCAGCCGGCGAAAACGCTCGAATCTCAAATGACGATCGCCGTGCACGAACCGAGCAACTCGCTGATTGTCACGGCGCCCGGTCACTTGTTCCGCGAAGTTGAGCAGCTTGCAAAAGCCATTGATGCTCGAAGTCAGAAGGCTGTTCGTCTCGTCAAAATTCCGGAATCAATCGCGATCGAGTCTCTGCAGGAAATTTTCTCAGACGGGGTCCGGCCGACCAGCAGCGTGAAGCAGCCGGCAAAGAAATAGCGTTGATGAATTTGCAAATCGAGCAAAACAGCAGGAGTCTATTGATGAATTCACGATTGCAGACGCTGGCTTCGATTCTGCCGTGCGCTATCGTGCTGTTGTGTTCCGGCCTGCTCTCTGAAACGGCTTTTGGACAAGCTGGACTGCGTGAGTCGTTGGAGCGGCTCGATCGAAATCAGAACGGAATGCTCGATCCCGGCGAAATCACAACGCTGGCCAGGCCGTATTTGGAACGTATCACCAGGGAACGCCGCCTCGACCTCGACCGTCCCATCGAGATTCACAAACTTCAGGAAGCGGCGAGAATCTACTACGCCCTGGCCAATGGGGTGGCGGGAGAGCGAGTACGCCCCGAGGGAGGGGGGACTGTCGTGCCATTTGGGCCGGATGAAGATCAACCGCTCGTTCCGGTGTTTGGCCTTGCCAGAGTCCGGTACCCCTACACCCTTGAAGATCTGGACGAAGCCGACCAGACGCTGAGACGTTACGACAGGAACGACGACAATTTCATCAATGGCAGAGAAATCGATGAAGTAAAGTGGACCCACCGGAATCCATTTGCGGATGACCTCAACGCTGATGGCCGACTAAGTCGATTGGAGTTAGGACAACGCTACGCTCGACGCCGACTGCTGAGAGATAACTCCGGCGAACTCGTTCAGAAGGCTCGACGAACAGGCGGCGAGATTCGCAAATCGAATGACGAAAAGGGCGAGGACCGATCGCAGTGGTGGCGGCAGGGCGGAAACAAGCACTGGCTCACCGCCAGCTTGATGGGGCGTTTCGACGTTAACAAGAACGGCCGGCTCGAACCGAACGAGGTTCACACTCTTGGGATTCCTGTCGGACAGGTCGACATCGATCGCGATGGCGAACTGACACGCGAAGAATTGTTCGCACTGGTTACTCAAATGCAGAATGAGGCTGGTGATCTGACGGAAGGTCTACCCGGCTGGTTCTACGAACTCGATATTGATCGAGATGGCCAGGTGGCCATGCACGAGTTTACCACGACCTGGACCACGGATAAGCGGCAGGAATTTGCCTCGCTGGATGTAAACAAGGACGGTCTGCTGACCTCGTCAGAAGTGCTTCGAGCTACCTCGACTGGCGGCTATCGGAACGAGACTGCTCAAGTGCTGCCTCCATATCGAACGATCGTGTCGGAAATTGAAATCGAAGACGACTTTCGGATCCGCGACGTGGACGTTCAGCTTTCCATTACTCATTCGCACGTAGAACATCTTGATGGATACCTGATCGGCCCAGATGGACAGCGAATTGAATTGTTTTCGAGTGTGGGCGGCGGAGGAGACCACTTTGATCAGACCGTTTTCGATGATCAGGCACGCATTTCAATTACCAAAGCAAGGACACCCTTCAAAGACTCGTTTCTTCCGGAAGGACTTCTTAAACGACAGCCAGGCCTCAGTGTGTTTAACGGGAAAAGTGCGAAGGGAGTCTGGCAGCTGATCATTCGCGGCTCGCGCAGCGATCGATTCGGAATGCTGCATAGCTGGAATCTTCGAATGAAGACGATCGAGGATTCGGGATTCGTCAAAGCTCAAGCGTCGTCTGGCTCGGCATTTTCGTTTGGAACGAACTCACCGCCGAGGCAAACGAATATCGAAACGGTCTCGGACGAAAAGCGTCGTGAAGCGACTCAGGTGGATGCTTCTCCTGAGAAGTTGAAAGCGTATTACGAAGCATTAAAAGCAAGGAAAATCAACGACAAGCTGGACGGCGTTAAATTGAAGGGCGAAAAGTCGGAACGCAAAAAGTCTTCAACGGGTAAGTTCGTTCGCGACTGATCTTCGATCACGCTTGTAACATTCCCCAGACGCTGAAACAGACGCTGAAGTTGCTGCTTGATGATTCAGTGAAGCGTCTGCCGGAAAACAGCCCGCCGGTCACTGACAGGCAAAAAAGTGCCGGATGTACCCGACGAATCCGGCAGGCATACGGATAATCGTTCAGGCACATGCCTGCACTGATGCGGGGCATGACGTGCAGCAGGAACTGGACTGTCATCCGCGATGAGTGCGGCTTGTCAGGCGTCGTGACCGGGCTGCCGTGATCCACTGCCCGTCGGCATTATGAACCTGAATCGTTCTGTTGGGAGCGAGGAACCAGTACAGTTTCTGCTGTGGTCAATGAGCAAACAGGGAGACGGATTATGCGACTGCTGAGAGACATTACTGCTGGAGTTGTCTGCCTGTCACTGACTTCGTGTTCGGAATCTCCCCGCCAGGCTCCGGAATCCGCGCTTTCGCAGTCCGCCGCAGAACACACCGCAGGGCAGGCCCATCACAGGGAATCCGGGGGAGAGCCTGCGACGCATGGTGTCCCGGGGCGGTCCGGTCCAGAAAACAGACCGCTCAGCGTCGGCGATCGGGTACCGGACTTCGAAGTGACGCTCGACGGCCGTACATGGAAGTTGAGCGAACTGCGAGGGAACAGAGACATGACGCTAGATGGCACTCTTGTGCTGACGTTCTGGTGCTCCTTCTGCCACAGTTGCCGTGACATGGAACAGGAGCTTAATCGACTGGCCAGGCAATATCGCGGGAAGGCTGGTGTGATCGCACTTGATGCGAGTGCCGGTGAAACAAGAGAGTCCGTTGCAGCCTTTGCGAAGGACAATGAACTGACAATGCCCATCGCTCTGGATGCGAACGGTTCAGCAGCTGACATATTCGGAGTTAACGCAACGACAACAACCGCTGTGATTGATAGTACGGGCACACTGCGCTATCTCGGACAGTTTCAGGATCGTCAACACACGTACGCACTCGATGCGCTGAAGGCCGTGCTGGCGGGAACAGAAGTGACAATCAGCAGGACGCGACCCAGCGGATGACCGATTCTCCGCGAGTAGTTCCCGTGCGGGACTGATGAACGTACTTAACAGAAAATATCCCGCCGTCTTCAAGGGACTGGCGGACCGGTCCGCCAGGTGGTCGTACGACGATGTCGTCCCATTTCAGATTATTCGAATTCGAATTCTGGCGGGAATTCGTGAAGACAGTGAAGCCCGGACTGGTTCACCGAAGGCGATTCGGCGGGTCGTAGTTCGATCAACTCGCCACGTCTCGCACGACGATTGCCGGATTCGCTCCCCTGATACTCGATGGAAGCGGATTCTGGCGACCACTCGCCGTTTGCATTGCGGGAGGAGTCGGAGCCATTCCTGCCCTGACGTTGGCGCCAGCGTTGTACGTCATGCTGACGTACTCGAAGTATCCAGTTCACGCCGTAGAGATGTCGGCGGCGACAAGTTGGGCTACCGGTCGGAACACAAGCGGCAGTCGTGCTGGTGGCGAGTGATTGAGTGACTTGGATCCTGCTCAACTTGCGTGAACTGGTGAGCGATGCAGTACCTGATTGTTGATGTCGGAAGTCCTGCGTAGGACAATCCAGGCGTTACCATTCAGAGTGTCCGATCACCTGGATGTTATTTTCGTGGTGCACCGGTGATTTCAATCCAGTAAGGCGGCTCAATATTCTCGGGCGATTACACGCGGAGAAGAGGGCCGAAGCGAGAAATAGAAACTGTGTCAAAAGCTGTCGTGCTGCTGAGCGGAGGTCTCGATTCTGCAACGATGATGGCGATCGCTCGTCACAAGGGGTTTGAGCCGTGCGCCCTCACCTTCCATTATGGGCAGCGACACGCAGTTGAGATTGAAGCGGCTCGCCGAATCGTTCAAGCCATGGACGTGGCAGAGCATCTGGAAGTTGAGTTCGACCTGCGAGCAATGGGCGGCTCGGCACTGACTTCAAGCATCGATGTTCCGAAAGATCGATCGGCCGAGCAGATGCAGAAGGGAATTCCGGTTACCTATGTCCCGGCTCGTAACACGATATTTCTGTCGTTCGCGTTGGGCTATGCCGAGAGTTTGAAGGCACACCATATTTTTGTCGGCGTCAACGCGCTGGACTATACGGGGTACCCTGATTGCCGGCCGGAATACATTCGGGCGTTCGAAACAATGGCCCGGCTGGCGACCAGATCGGCTGTCGAAACCGACGAACCGTTGACCCTGCACACTCCGCTGATTGATCTGACGAAGTCACAGATAATCAAACGCGGCCTGGAATTAAACGTCGACTACAGCCTGACGAGTAGTTGCTACGACCCTGGCGGGTCTGGACAAGCATGCGGACACTGCGACGCCTGCTCGCTGCGTCTCGAAGGTTTCAGTCAAAACGGAATCAAAGATCCAGTGGATTACCAGAACTAGATTTCTGACAACAGCACTGCGACGCACGGTCGGACGATTATTGTGAAGCCGGTAGATTCAGGACACAGCGGAAGCCAATGTTGGGGCTTCGTTCTGTCATGCGTACTCCTCGGCGAAACCAGGCTGCCCACGCCGGACCATCGCCTTTGACGACTCGTTCTCCAGGTTGAGATGCTCGTCGCGGGCCGGTCCAGTTTTTCCGGCGGCTGGCGTCCATGCTTGTCAGATCCTGGTGGTTGGTTTCGCTGTAGAAATCCAGTACCCATTCCTGGGCATTGCCGGCCATGTCGAGTACGGCGTGGACGCTCTTGTCGTCAGGAAACATTCCGCAAGGATCGATCTGGCCGAGCTCGCGAGGCTCGCTCCAGAGTGGTCGGCCGTTGCCCCACGGAGCTGCCAGTCCTTGGCTGCCGCGAGCTGCTTTTTCCCATTGGCACTCAGTTGGAAGTTCTCGTCTGGATGCCTGGGCGTAGGCTCGAGCTTCTACCCAGGCAACACCTATCGCGGGAAACTCTGACGGGGCGTCGACGTTTAATGACTTTTCAACGACCTTTCCTGTCTTGATTGACTGGCTGCGAAACGAGGAGTACTGAGCGACGTTCACTTCAAGCTTCGAGATGTAAAACGCACTGAGTGGGATGAGAACTTCCGGGACACAATCATCTGGACCGTCCCCGGTTCCGAGTACCGAATCACTGGCAGGGATCAGCATCATCTCTGACTGATCTGCCTTACAGATAATTCGGGATGGCCACCCGTCGATGACTGGTGCGCCGGCGATGGCAGTGAATCCGGCTGGGAGCGACGTATTACTACCGTTTCCGCTTGTTGTTGTTTGATCCAGTGTGTCCACTTCGAAAAGTGAAGAGCCTGCCGCTGGATCGATGGTCGCGAGGAAGCGGTCTTGTGGACGTGATTCTGGCGATTTTCCTGCAGTCAGGAAGTTCGGCGGAGGTGCGGATGCGAAGTCAAAGATATCATCCGGGTCAACGCCTGATAGGTCGATTGAGTCGTCGACTTCTTCTACGACCCGTTTCGCAAATCCGACAGGCGCTGAGTTGGCACGCGGTCGTTCTATCGCAGTTGGCGTTGCCGGTTGAGGTTTGCCGCTTCCGCAGCCAGCCAGGAACAAGCTAACGATCAGTACCGAACAACAGGTGCAGCACGATCTCTGCAGGAAAGATTGGTGCGCAAAGAAGCCTCGACGGCAATCGCCAGTCGAGGCTTCTGTTAAATCGCAATAGGACTTCGACATGAAACTTGCTCCGTAATGAAATGGCTCACTTAAGAGCAATCTCGTCCGGGCATCGTAACCTGTCGCAAGGCTACCCGAACATCGACGGAAAATATCAGTATGCCGAGTTCTGTCACAAACTGCACACATCAATGTGGGCAGTTGAGTTGCCGAGCCTATTCAGCCTTTTTTTCGCGACGTTCTGCAAGGCGGGTTGCTTTACCGATTCGGTCGCGCAGGTAGAACAGTTTGGCACGTCGCACGACACCGTGTCGTTTTACGACAAGGCTTGCGATTTTTGGTGAGTGAACCGGGAAGATGCGCTCAACACCTTCGCCGGCGACGAGACGTCGAACGGTGAAGGTGGCGGTGACGCCGTTGCCTCGCCGATGTGCGATCACAATGCCGGAAAACACCTGGATTCGCTCCTTGGTGCCTTCTTGAATTCGGCAATGAACGTCGACAGTGTCGCCGACTTCGAACGATAGTGCTTCTTCGCGAAGACTGCCTTGTTCGACGAGATCTAAAGCTTCGTTTCGCATGATTCCAACCCTTTATCTGGCGGCAGAGGTGCGGTTCGTTTTTCGAAGAGCACTTACCCTCTCTATCTGAGATGTTTCTGTCGGGTGTTGCCGACTAAGCCGGGATGCTGCGGCCAACTGACCGTAGCTGAATTTCGGTATGTGGGGCGGTTAGTTGCAACCGCCATTTCTACTTCTTCTTTTTTGTCGATTGATCCTCTTCGGGATATTGTTTCCGGTAAGAATCAAAGATGTCTTTTCGTCGCTCTTGAGTCATTCGAAGGGACTGTTCCTCTTCCCAGTGAGCGATCTCTTTATGGTTTCCACTGAGTAGAACGTCTGGAACACTCATCCCGCGGAACTCGCGAGGCCGTGTGTACTGTGGGTGTTCCAGTAATCCTTTTTCAGCGAATGAGTCGTACCTGCTGCTTGTTTCGTCGCCAAGGCATCCCGGGATCATCCGGATGACCGTGTCGATGATAAGCATTGCCGGCACTTCGCCGCCGTTGCAGATAAAGTCGCCAACGGAGATTTCCATCGGCTGAAGTCCCTGACGAATCCGCTCATCAAAGCCTTCGTATCTTCCACAGAGAAGAATCAGTCTCTTGTGATCAGTGGCCAGTTCTGTGACCAGTTTGTGATCCAGCTTTCGCCCCTGTGGAGTCATCATGATCAGTTGGCCGGGGTCTTCTGTATCCGCCTGGACGGCTTCGACACAGTCGTAAACCGGCTCACACGAAAGCAGCATCCCCGGACCACCACCGAACGGTTTGTCGTCGACCGACTTTCGTTTCCCTTGAGCCCAGTCACGATAGTTCCAGGTTTTAACGTCAACTAAGCCGTTTTGAATGGCCAGTTTCAGAAGACTTTGCCCGACGTATCCGGAGAACATTTCGGGAAAGAGTGTCAGGACGTCAAACCGCATAAACGTGACAAGGTGACGAGGGTTGTCGACAACGAAGCGGAAGTAAAACGAGGAAATGAAACATCACCGTTCTCAATTCCTCACTCTGCCATCCGCTCAGCAACGGCAGAAAATCACTCTGCTGCAGCCGCTTCTTCAGTTGCTTCTGCTGAGGCTTCGGCAGCCTCTTCGGCTGGAGTTTCCTCCGGTGCCGGTGGATCAGGCTGCTTTGGAGACTGAGCTTCCGGCGGAGCGTTGGTCGCACCCCAGTCGTTTTTCTTCAGTTTCTTGATCAGTACGGCGACCTTTTCGGTTGGCTGAGCACCAACACTGATCCAGTAGTCGAGCCGCTCCATGTTGAGCGTCACTCGCTGCGACTTGTCCTGGACCATCGGGTCGTAGTGCCCAATGTCTTCGATCGTCTTGCCATCGCGCTGCTTCTGCGCGTCCATCACCGAGATTCGGTAGAACGGTCGGTGTGTCCGTCCCATACGCTTCAGTCGAATTCGTACCACTTGCCAGTTACTCCTTGTGAACGAGCATCGCCAATGGGCGAGCTACTTGTTGCGCTTCCGCGCTTTCTTCTTGTCTTGACGTTGCTTCTTCTTAAGGTCCTTCAGCTTGTTAGCGTTCTGAGGGCCTCGTTTACTCCGCTGTTTCTGCACTTTAAAGTTGCCGCTTGGATCACTGTTTTTCGCGATATCCTGAACCGCTTTCATGCGGTCCATGGCACCCATGCCGGACATCCGCTTCATCATCGTCGCCATCTCGCCGAACTGCTTCAGTAATGCGTTCACTTCTGAAGGTTCAACGCCACAGCCAGTCGCGATTCGGTTGCGCCGACTGCGATCGATCTTTGCGGGATGTTCACGTTCGTATTCCGTCATGGAGTTGATGATACCGTCAACTCGCTTGAGCTCTTTCTCCGGATCCTCACCAGATGCGCCCAGAGCGTCGGACATTCCGCCGAGCCCAGGGATCATCTTCATGATGTCCTTGACCGAGCCCATGCGCTTGACCATGCGCATCTGTTTCTGGAAATCGACAAGCGTGAACTTCCCTTCGCTCATCTTCTGCTGAGCGTCTTCCATCTCCTCTTCGGAGATTTCCGCTTGAGCCTTCTCGAACAGAGTGACGACGTCACCCATGCCGAGGATTCGACTTGCCATTCGATCCGGATGGAAAAGTTCCAGCTTGTCGAGTTGCTCACCTACACCGATAAATTTGATCGGAACGCCGGTTACTTCTTTGACCGAGAGTGCCGCACCACCGCGAGTGTCTCCATCGAGCTTGGTGAGAATCACACCGTCCAGCTCGAGAGCGTCGTTAAATGTCTTGGCACTATTGACCGCGTCCTGCCCGGTCATCGCGTCGCAAACGAGCAGAATCTGATGCGGCTGCACGCGCCGATCGATCTGCTCCAGCTCTTTCATCAGTTCGTCGTCGACGTGAAGTCGGCCGGCCGTGTCGAGAATGACAACGTCCGCTCCCTCTTTCTTCGCTTTGGCGACGCCGTTCTGACAAACCTTAAGAGGAGTGCTGTCAGCCGGGTCTTCCGTATGAACCGGAACGCCAACCTGCTCGCCAACGACTCGCAACTGCTCGATAGCGGCCGGACGCTGAAGGTCGGCCGCGACGAGCATCGGCTTGCGGCCTTCCGCCTGCAGAAGCTTCGCGAGCTTACCGCATGTTGTGGTCTTACCAGCTCCCTGCAGACCACACATCATCAGGACGGTGATGCTGCCTTTGACGAAGTGGAGTGAGTGGTCAACCGGTCCCATCAGATCGATGAGTTCCTGATTGACGACCCCGATAATCTGTTCGGTCGGGCTGAGTGACTTCAGAACATCGTCACCGATAACTCGCTCGGTAACACGCTCGATGAAGTTCTGGGCGACGTCGTAATTAACGTCGGCTTCCAGCAGCGCTTGCCGCACCGACTGCATACCTTCGCGAATGCTGGCCTCAGTGAGGCGACCGCGATTCACGAACGACAGCGCGCTTCTTAAGTTGTCGGTAATGCCTTCAAACATTCCGGAGCCGATTTGTCATCAGAGGTCGTAAACTCCTGCGGCAACGCAGCTTAAGCCTCGACATGATCTGTTCTATAGTGCCCGCTTGGCATAAAGACGCGGCGGGAAGCGGGGCAGTCTACGGGCAGACTGAGCCAATATCAACGCTGTCGGCGGCAGGTTTGGAATTCATTCTGCCTGCCAGCGAGTCGCCATAAACGGTTACACCGCCACGGCCTCGGTCGCGGAGAACGTGAATTCCCCGGACTGGGCACCGACGGTAATGACCGCTCCGTCCTCAAATCGGCCAGCCAGAAGTTCTTTCGCCAGAGCATTCTGGATTCGTTGCTGAATCGCTCGTTTCAGAGGTCGGGCTCCGTAAGCCGGATCATACCCTTCTTCGGCCAGCAGGTCGCGAGCTTCGTTGGTGACGACCAGCTTAAGGTTGTTCTCTTCGACGAGTTTCTGGATGCCCTGCAGTTGCAGGTCGACAATCTGCCGAATCTCAGTCAGGCCCAGCGGGTGGAAGACGACTGTCTCGTCAACGCGGTTCAGGAATTCCGGTAGGAATTCACGACGCAGAGCATCCAACGCCGCGTTCTGGATTTCGTCTTCGCTTGCTGACTCGGCCATTTCCATGATCTGGTGGCTGCCGATGTTTGACGTCATGACGACGATCGTGTTCGAGAAATCGACCGTTCGACCGTGGCTGTCTGTGAGCCGTCCGTCGTCGAGAAGTTGTAACAGCACGTTAAAGACGTCTCGATGAGCTTTTTCAATTTCGTCCAGCAGAATGACCGAGTACGGCTGCCGGCGAACGGCTTCGGTCAGTTTGCCGCCTTCTTCGTAACCGACGTAACCCGGAGGGGCGCCGATCAATCGGGACACGGCGTGCTTCTCCATAAACTCGCTCATGTCGATGCGAATCATGTTTCGCTCGTCGTCGAACAGGAATCCCGCCAGAGCCTTACACAACTCCGTCTTCCCGACACCGGTTGGCCCAAGGAAAATGAACGAGCCGATTGGTCGGTTGCGATCCTGCAGTCCCGACCGCGAACGGCGCACCGCGTCCGAAACGGCGACAACGGCTTCATGTTGATTGATCATTCGTTCGTGAATGCGGTCTTCCATTGAGAGTAGTTTTTCACGCTCGCCTTCGAGCATCTTCGAGACAGGAACTCCGGTCCAGGTGCTGACGACTCGGGCGATGTCTTCGGGCGTGACCTCTTCTTTGAGCAGACGTTCGCCGTCTGCGGTTTGGGTTTCGGCGAGCTTCGACTCGACTTCCGCGAGCTGTGCCTGGGCATCTTTGATCTTCTGTTCAACCTCGTAGGCCCGCATGAAGTCCTCATTTGAGTTTGTCTGCCGAGCACGATTGAAACTCCGTTCGTACTCAGTGCGCAATCCGTCAATCTGTTCCTTCAATGGTTGCACACCGGAGAGAGCCTGCTTCTCTGTCTCCCATTGAGCCTTCAGTTGATTCACGCCTTCTTCGCGGTCCGCGATCCTTCGCTGCAGATCGTCCAGCCGCTGCTGGCTGTCGGTACTCGTTTCTGTTGCCAGCGCGGCGGCCTCAATCTGCATTCGTGTGAGTTCGCGAGTTGCTTCGTCGACTTCCGCCGGCATTGAGTCAATTTCCATGCGCAGCCGACTGGCCGCTTCGTCGACCAGGTCGATCGCTTTGTCTGGCAGGAACCGGTCTGAGATGTACCGATCCGACAAAGTTGCCGCCGAGATGATCGAGTCGTCCGTGATGCGGACTCCGTGGTGAGACTCGTATCGTTCCTTTAAGCCTCGCAGGATCGAGATCGTGTCCTCGACATTCGGTTCCTGGACGAGTACCGGCTGGAATCGCCGTTCCAAAGCCGGGTCTTTTTCGATGTACTTGCGGTACTCGTCGAGCGTCGTCGCACCGACGCAGTGCAGCTCGCCGCGAGCCAGAGCAGGCTTCAGCAGGTTCGACGCGTCCATCGATCCTTCGCTGGCTCCGGCACCGACGACAGTGTGCAGTTCGTCAATAAACAGGATGACCTGGCCGTTTGAGTCTGTGACTTCTTTCAGCACGGCTTTGAGACGGTCTTCGAACTCGCCGCGATATTTGGCACCGGCGATCAACGCTCCCATGTCGAGAGCAACGACGGTTTTATCTTTAAGATTCTGCGGGACATCGCCAGTGACGATTCGATGGGCGAGGCCTTCGACGATTGCTGTCTTGCCGACGCCGGGTTCACCAATCAGAACCGGGTTGTTTTTGCGGCGTCTTGAGAGAACCTGGATGACTCGACGGATTTCGGTGTCGCGGCCGATGACCGGGTCGATCTTTCCCTGACGAGCCTGCTCGACCAGATCGATACCGTACTTTTCGAGAGTCTGGTATTTCTCCTCGGGCGACTGATCGTTGATCGTCTGCCCGCCTCGGATTGTCTTGAGGGCTTCCTGGATGTCGTGCTCGCCGACGCCGTGCAGGTTGAGTAGTTTCTTTGCTTCGGTGTCGACTTTGATCAGCCCGATCAGCAGATGCTCGGTCGATAGAAACTGATCCTTCATCAGATCAGCCTGCTTTTGCGCGGCGTCAAAAACCTGCATCACTTCCGGGCCGAGCCCGACCTGGATTCCGGTTCCGGAGACTTTGGGTAGCCGGTTCAGTTCGGTGTCAGTCGCCTGGCTGATTTGGTCAGGACTTGCTCCGATCTTCTGAAACAGCGGTCGCACCACGCCCTGTTGTTCGGCAAGGAGTGCCCGCAGCAAGTGCAACGCGACAAGTTGTTGATGGCTGCGGTCTTCGGCCAGTTGCTGAGCCCGTTGAACGGCTTCCTGAGCTTTGACCGTCAGTTTGTCGAATCGAATAGACATGTTTCTTCTCCCGATGAAGTTGCGGGGTGCGCGCAACCGTGACGCAGAAGATGAACGAGGGAACAAGCCGCGGCCATCACGACCGTTTGAAGAGCAAGTGAATTCAGTGCAGGCTCGGATTGAGCCGTCACAGTGAAGGGGGTTCAGGATTGATGACTCTCAGCAGCCTTCTGGAAATCATAAGCTGAACGGCACAATCCGAACTCACGTCGGCGGCGTGCCGGAGGGAGTGGCACGCCGCTTTGTGGAGTCTACGATTTTCGTTACTACTTCTTCTCAAATTCGGCGTCGATGACGTCGTCGTCTTCACCGCCACCGGCTGCTGCTCCGGCGGTCTCAGGTTCTGGTGCTCCGCCTTCCGTACCAGCCTGCTCGTATAGCGCGGCGAAGGCTTGAGCGGCCTGCTGAAGTTCTTCGATGGCCGATTTGATCTTATCGGCATCGTCGCCTTCGGCAGCTTCTTTCACCTTGTTAATTGATGCTTCGATGGCGGACTTCGATGCGTCGTCCAGCTTGTCGCCGAATTCGGTGATCGACTTTTCCGTCTGGAACGTCAGCGACGAAGCCTGATTCTGGATGTCTGCCAGGTCGCGACGCTTCTTGTCTTCTGCGGCGTTGGCGTCGGCGTCCTTTCGCATCTTTTCGATTTCTTCGTCGGACAAACCGCTGGACTGCTCAATGCGAACGTTCTGTTCTTTGCCGGACGCTTTGTCCTTCGCGGAAACGTTCAGAATGCCGTTCACATCGATGTCAAAGGTGACTTCGATCTGTGGAACGCCTCGGGGTGACGGCGGAATACCGTCCAGATTGAACTGTCCAAGCTGACGGTTGTCGCCAGCCATCGATCGTTCGCCTTGGAAAACGGTCACGGTCACTGCTGGCTGGTTGTCGGCAGCGGTCGAGAAAATTTCGCTCTTGGTCGTCGGGATCGTCGTGTTCCGTTCGATCAGAACTGTCATTACGCCGCCTTCGGTTTCGATGCCGAGCGACAGCGGCGTGACGTCCATCAGAACCACGTCGGTGACCTCGCCCGAGATGATGCCGCCCTGGATCGATGCTCCAACGGCGACGACTTCGTCCGGGTTGACACCTTTGTGAGGTTCGCGGCCGAACAGTTCTTTAACGAACTCCTGAACTTTGGGGATTCGAGTTGAACCACCGACCAGGACGACTTCGTCGACTTCGCCCTTGCCGAGCTTTGCGTCTTTCAACGCGTTCAGAACCGGGTTTCGGCAACGTTCGACAAGCGGATCGATCAGGCGTTCGAAGTCCGATCGCGAAATCGACATCTGAAGATGCTTTGCGCCGGAAGCGTCGGCTGTGATGAACGGCAGATTGATGTCAGTATTCTGCTGGCTTGAAAGTTCTTTCTTGGCTTTTTCAGCAGCTTCTCGAAGTCGCTGCAGAGCCATTGCGTCGCTGCGCAGGTCGATGCTGTTTTCTTTTTCGAACTGATCGGCGATGTGGTTGATCAGCTCTTCGTCAAAGTCGTCACCACCCAGGTGAGTGTCGCCGTTGGTGCTGAGCACTTCGACCAGTTCGTCGCTGACTTCAAGGACGGAAACGTCGAATGTTCCGCCACCGAGGTCGAAGACGGCGATCTTTTGGTCCTGTTTCTTTTCCAGCCCGTAAGCAAGTGCGGCTGCCGTTGGCTCGTTTATGATTCGCGAAACTACCACGCCTGCGATCTGTCCGGCGTCTTTAGTGGCTTGTCGCTGGGCGTCGTTGAAGTAAGCGGGAACGGTGATGACCGCCTTGTTGACCTTATGGCCAAGATAACTTTCGGCTGATTCCTTCAGCTTACGAAGAACGATTGCCGAGATTTCCGGTGGCGTGTGCTCGTTCTCGTTGACTTTGATTTTGACATAGTCATCAGCTCCGCCGATCACGTTGTACGGAACGATTTTTTCTTCAGAAGCGACTTCGTTGTGGCGTCGCCCCATGAATCGCTTGGCTGAGTAGATCGTGTTGTGAGGGTTGGTCACGGCCTGACGCTTGGCTGGTTCGCCGACGAGCGTTTCGCCTTTATCGGTGAACGCGACGACGCTCGGTGTAAGTCGATTTCCTTCAAGGTTGGCGATGACCTTGGCTTCTTTGCCTTCCATCACGGAAACAACAGAGTTGGTTGTACCCAGGTCGATGCCGATGACTTTTTCGCCTTCAGCCATAATGTCTCTCCTTTGAGTTCTCAATTTATGTGTGGCGGCTAGTCGACGAGCGACGTTGCCATCCAATTTCGGCCGCACTTCAGCAGCGGTTTTCCGCCAGCGACCCGATGTCGCACGACTCGTGCGGGCGAGTTTCTTCAGTTGTCAGGATAGGAAAGCAAAGGTCGTGCCAATGCTTTGTCTGTGACGTGTCAGGTGTTTTATCTTCCTATTAAATAATCAGTTACGAAGAGTCAGTGCTGGTGAGCTGCTCAGTCAGCGAGTGCCATTTTGGCAAGTTTTCGGGATCTTGCGTCCGCACGCGGCGGTCGGCCAAATTGGCAGAGGCGACTTAATGACGACAGGAAAGACGCTTCGACGGCTCACAAACGGGAGAATCGCCTGCCGGCTGATAATGAACATCTGACTTCGTTGAATCGCGAACGGGTAAGTCGTACTGTGAGCTCCGTTCCGAACTGGCTATTTCGTCCGCTTGTAGAGAAGGCTGTCCATGATCCTCACTGGTCACGAGATCAAGCAGCAGCTCAATAAGAATATCTTCATTGAGCCGTTCGACGAAAAAAAACTCAACTCAAACGGGTACGACCTGCGTCTGCACGACGAGTTGCTTGTTTACGAGGAAATCGTGCTCGACATGCATCGGCCGAATCGGCTGAGGCGGTACACGATTCCTGAAGAAGGGTTCGTTCTGAATCCGAACCAGCTTTACCTGGGCCGGACTCTGGAACGCACCGAGACACACAATTGCGCCGCTCGCGCGCGCGCCGGCCTCCAG
>CALGTK010000125.1 GCA_937904325.1 uncultured Planctomyces sp. | reverse complement strand
CGACCTGGTCATTGCCAGTGTGAACGGCGATTTTCTGTTCCATTGGGTCGATGACGATCGAAACCGGGATGCCTGCGTTTCGGTAGTGTGAAATTCGCTTCGGCATGCTTCGTCGTCGATCGACGGTCGAGGCCACGTCAATTACCAGAGCCGGTTTTGTTTTGGTGACGATCTTGTCAGTTTCTTCCCAGCGATTGCCTCCAACGAAATAACTGACGGCCGGGCTGATGACCGTGTCGGGGGCCCGCTGAACGATGATCCCGATTTCGAAGCACGCATACCCAACCTGCTTTTCCTCGATCCACTGCGCCAGGAATCTCGACAAGTTACGGATCACGTTTCCGTGATCGTCGGAAGGCTGTTCCAGGATGACGGGTTCGCCCGCGATCAACTCTGACCAGCGTCCGCCATCGGGGAGGTCGTACTTCTGATCGGCAAACTCTTCGGCAGTCATTATTCGTTGGATCATTGCGAGTTGGATGCTGGGGGTTGGAAATGAACCTCAGGTTGGGTGTGTCTTGACGCACCACGAAATTGACAAGACCAACGTTCTTCAAGAAAGGTGCGGCGAGACACACCCTGCGAAAACTCAAGCTAAGCGTCGGCGATTGCGGCAGCAGTTTCATCTTTGGAGCGGATTTTTATGTTTAGAAATTCGACGAAGAGCGAAAACGCCATCGCGAAGTAGATGTAGCCTTTCTCGACGTGAGTGCCGACTCCTTCGGCCAGGAGCATCACACCGATCAGTAACAGAAAGCTCAGAGCCAGCACTTTCAATGTCGGATGTGCCGTGACGAAATTGCTGATTCGGTCGGCGAAGGCAACCATCACTCCGACAGCGATAATTACCGCACCGATCATAATCCTCACGTCGTCGACCATTCCGACAGCGGTGATGACTGAGTCGAGAGAAAACACAAGGTCGAGTAGAGCAATTTGTATTAAAGCTGCGGTGAAGGTGATTGGTTTCTTCGATCCGGTGAGGTGATGTTCGCCGGCAATCTGTTCGTGCATTTCCTTGACAGTTTTAAAGATTAGAAATAGCCCGCCGAGCAGCAGGATCAGATCTCGGCCGGAAACGGTTCGAACTTCTTCGAGTCGCTCAGCTTCGTGGTCGCGGAATTCCGCTGAGGCTGCGACTTCGAACCACGAGTCAGGGGCTCCGACGTCGGTCCACGCGAAGACTGGCGACGTCAGCCCCATAACCCAACTGATTCCCAGGAGCAGCCCGATTCTCATGACCAGAGCGATCGACAGACCGACTCGGCGGCCCGCGCTGCGTTTTTCTTCGGGCAGGCGATCGGTCAGGATCGCGATAAAGACGATGTTGTCGATCCCCAGCACGATTTCCATCGCGGCCAGAGCGATCAGAGCAATCAAGAGGTCCATTTGGTATCCCGAGGTAATAACCGTACTGAAAAGAGTCGGTCTTAACTCATCGAAAGTCGATCGGTTCAAAGGCGATGAAAATGGCTCGCCCGCAGCCAGACCCGTCCGATTGTCGTTTCCTGGTTTTCACCGGGGGCAGGATGCTGCAAACTGTACAGCTATGAGATGCAAATTCCAGACAACCTCAGTCTCTGCGGAACGGCAGACTTGGATTCCCGAGTGGGACAAGCGAGTCGTAGCTGTGCTGTGCGCGGTCTGTGCTGCCGCCGGCCAGGCGTTTGCCTGTGAATTGAGTCGCGGCAAACACTCGGTCGTTCCGAATGGTGGCGTCGAACTGGCACCTCATCCGAAAAGTTCGGCTCAGTCAGGAGTGGCTGTCGGAAGTCGCGAGCGAATTGAAATGTTGCTGGCGGAACTCGATCCCGCTAGCGAACAAGCGGCTGACGCGGTCCCCGGTTTACTTGCGGCACTTCGTAATTCTGAGACCGATGCCACATTGAGGGAGCGTTCGGCGGCCATGCTTGGTCGGATTGGCGAGCCCGCTCGTGGTGCCGTTACCGTGCTGATTGATATTCTTGACCGGGTACGACTCTCGAAGCCTTCAGTTTCTCCTGATGGCCAATCGTCGAGCGAAGCCGACCCAAGTTATTGGGTGATGAAAAGTCTCGGTCTGTTTGGCGATGTCGCTGCGGATGCGGTTTCAACCGTCTCGCGTATTCTCACCTCGCCAGCATCGTCGGCGAAGTTGCGAGTGCTCGCTGCCGACACGCTCGGGCAGATTCGTACGGCGGCTTCAATTGACGTTCTGACCATCGAGCTGATGAAGCCTCGGCGGCTGAGCGACTACGAGTCAATCGTTCTTCGACAGACGATCATCGACAGTCTGGCTTTGGCTGGGCCATTGGCTGCGGGAGCGGTGCCGGCATTGGTTCGGGCTTTGGAAGACGATAATGCGAATGTCCGCCGCAAGGCTTGTGACACGCTGGGAGCACTTGGGCCTCGTGCCGAGGGGGGCATGGATGCGCTCTTTGAACGCCTGATTCTTGACGAGGATGATGCAGTAAAAGATGCGGCCGCCAACGCGCTCGCCCAGATTGGTCACCCGGCCGTCGCGAGGCTCTTTGACCTGTTGGAACGCGGCGGCCCGAATCTTCAATGGCGAGCGGCTCGGGCGATCGGTCAAACGGGAACTGCTGCGAAGTCAGTCGTTTCCAGGCTCAAACGAGCGTTTGATAACTCATCGATTCACGTTCGCATCGAGGCGGTGGATGCTGCCTGGAAAATCTCTCGCGATTCAAAGCTGGTTGCTGCGACTCTTGTAAGGATGTTGTCGGAGGATAGTCGACAGGTCCGCCGTCGAGCGGCGACATTACTGGTAGAGTTAAAGACTTTACCTCGCGAGACTTCGCGGGAACTTGAAGAATTTGCAGCAGGTGGCAGCTCAAAAGAAGCCCGCGCGGCCGTCTACGTGCTTCGTGAACGTTTCCGCAAGGCAGATCAGTAATGCGAAACTCATGACTGACGATACACGCCACGGTTCATCCGGCAGCACTTCTGAAGATCGCACTTCGGAAATACAGTACCAGCGTGAGCTGACTTCGTATCTCGCCGGATTTTTGACTCCGCATCGGAAGGACGTTTTGCAAAGATTGATTCTTGAACGAACTCGTCATGTGACGGTTGTCGTCGAGGATATCTGCCATGCTCATAACGTGAGCGCCTGTCTGCGAAGTTGTGATTGTTTTGGCATTCAGGATTTCCATGTCATCGAAAATCGCAACCGGTTCGACGTTGCTGCAGACATCGCACGAGGTTCGACGCAATGGCTGACGTTACACCGACACGATTACTCGGAAAGTCAGCCGGACAGCACGCGTGCCTGCATCGAGAAGTTAAAGCAGGAAAGATATCAGATCGTCGTAGCCAGCCCGCACGATGCTAACTGCGAACTTGAAACGTATGACATTTCAAAACCAACGGCGTTGTTATTTGGCAACGAGAAAGAAGGCGTTTCACCGAACGCGATGCAGCTTGCAACTCATATTATGCGAGTTCCGATGTATGGGTTTACGGAAAGTTTTAACATCTCAGTCGCGGTCGCCGTTTGCCTGCATCATCTAGTCTGGCGGATGCGGCAACTGAATCTTGACTGGCAGCTTTCACCGGCCGACCGAGAAGAACTTCTCCACGATTGGGTTCGGATTTCGACCGGGCATCGATTGAACTCTCTGGTCAAACGCTTTGAGCAGGATCGCTCTGCAGGCGGTGGACGGTCTGAAGGTGACTTCTGGCCAGACTGGGAAACGATCCTGTCTGTTTGTGGGGATCATTTGATCAAGTAGTGTCCGGGCAACCCATGCCGGCGAGAGGTTGAGCTTCGATGACTCCTGGCCAGAAGATCTGCGATGCCGTTTTACGCCATTTCGGGAACGTACGACGTCAAAGGTCTTTCGCCGGGCGGATGTTCGATCCGACTTTAAAAGCAACGGATTCGAATCACAGGGAGCATCTTGACGGACTGGCAGTTCCAGTTGACTTTTAACAACGAGCCCACCTTCGGCTGGAAGTGATCGACACGTTGAAGACTTATTACCGAGCTGGTGGCAAAATCTGGCATCAGCAGAAAGAACCTGCCAACGCTGCAACTGATTGGCTACTCGATCTGGTCGGGATTAAGAATGTCGTATGGAAGTACGACAAGACGGCGTCTTTGACGCTGAAGGGGACCGAGTCGGTGACTGACGATCATCCGATTTTTCTAAAACTCTTTCGTCGCCTGGTGACTCACTACCGCGAGAATGGCACGTTCGACAAATCCAACGAGAACCTCGAACGTCATTTCGAAATAACGGTTATCTTTTTGCTGTGATAATCCACACATTTTGACGATCAGATCAAGTAAACAGCGACTCAGTTAAAGCTTGTTCGGCCTTTTGGATAGATGACCTTTTCAGGGTAAATCAGTTCGTGAAGTGTGTGAAGGTCTTGCCAGGCTGGAAACGGCCGCTGTTGGACGAGCTACGTGTGTGTATTTCGTCTTTGAGCGTGCGTCTTCGCACATTACTCTTTAATTGACTGTTCGGTTTCAAGCGGCTGGGCAAATAAGGTTCTCGGTTGACAGGACGTCAGACTGAAGTCGTGCGATGATTGCCCTGGACGTTGTTTTCGCAGAATGAGAGAGCCTGTTGTGAAATATCTCGAACGAACGTTTTCGAGCAACGATACCTGTCTGCTTGATCTGACAGCCAAAGAGATTGAAGACCTTATCCCGCAGGTCGTCGATCGAATGATCAGTTCGGAGCTGTTGCCTGCGCAAGAACGCGATAACGTCATCGAGATATTCCTCGAACGAGAGCGGATTGTCTCGACGGCGATTGGTAACGCGGTCGCAGTTCCGCATTGCTATCTGGAAACGCTTTCTGAGCCACAGATCGTTTTTGTCCGTCTCAAGCACGGAATCAATCTGGGAGCTCCGGACGGTACGCCGACTCAGTACTTCTTTTTCCTGCTAGGGCCAACCGGCAGAGCGGCGGAACATCTCGACACGCTGTCGCTCATTGCGCGGGTAATGTCGGACGCAGAGTTTCGCTATGAACTTGGCGAAGCCGACACGCCGTTGGCGTTGCGGGACGCCTTTGCTCATACGTTGGCACGAACGGCCAAACCGGTCGAAGCCGACACTTCGCATGTAGCGGAAATGGCTCCTGCATCCGGGATTGGTGCTGGTGTGCGGCAGGACCTGAAAAGACGACTGCCGCACTACATGGCCGACTTTCTGGAGGGGCTTCATCCGAAAAGCGTCAGCTCGATATTGTTCCTGCTGTTTGCTTGCCTGGCTCCGGCGATCACGTTCGGCGGAATCATGGCTGAACAGACCGGCAACCACATCGGGGCGGTCGAGATGATTGCGGCCTCGGCATTCTGCGGTGTCATCTACGCACTGTTTTCCGGACAGCCGCTGATCATTCTGGGCGGTACAGGGCCGTTGCTCGTCTTTACGGTGATCCTGTATGAAATCTGTGAAGATTACGGCATCCCGTTTCTGCCAACGTATGCGTGGGTTGGCGTCTGGACGGCAGTGCTGCTGCTGCTGCTGTCGCTGACCAACGCCAGTAACCTGATGCGATACTTCACAAGATTCACCGATGAGATTTTTGCTGCGCTGATTTCAATAATCTTTATCCATTCGGCGGTGAACGCGCTTGTGGCCATCGTGGTGAGTGTCTACAGCGAAGAATTACGCGACCATGACGCGGCACTGGTTCCACTTCTACTGGCGATGGGCACGTTCTACCTGGCCAGCAATATGACGGCGTTTCGTCGCAGTCGCTATCTGCATCCGAAGATTCGAGAATTCTTTGCCGACTTCGGTCCGTCGATTTCAATGGGGATGATGCTTGCCGTCGCGTTGTTCTGGTTTCACGACGTCGATTACGAAACTCTGCCCGCCCCGGATTCATTCCGTCCGACGCTTGAGGGCCGTGCCTGGTTCGTCAACCTGTTTGATGCTCCGGTTACCGTCTGGTTTGGATCGATTGTCCCGGCTCTACTGGTAACGGTGCTTGTCTACATGGATCAGAACATTACTGGGAGGCTGGTCAACAGTCCTGATCACAAGTTGACCAAAGGCGCAGCCTACCACTTTGATCTGGGGCTGTTGGCGTTTCTGATCGGATTCTGCTCAATGTTCGGACTTCCGTGGCTGGTCGCTGCGACAGTGCGATCGTTGAATCACGTCCGTAGCCTGGCAACTTTGGAAGAGATCGTTTCGCCCGGCGGTGAAACTCGGGAACGCATTATTCATGTTCGCGAGAATCGTCTAACCGGATTTTCCATCCATCTGTTGATTGGCTGTTCGCTGTTCCTGTTGAAGTATCTGAATGCAATTCCCATGGCCATTCTTTACGGTCTGTTCCTGTTCATGGGCATTGTCTCAATGAAGGGCAATCAGCTCTTCGAACGTCTCAGTCTGTGGATCATGGACACATCGCTGTACCCAAGAAACCACTACACGCAGCGAGTTCCTCACTGGACGATGCACTTTTTTACGCTGATTCAGTTGGTCTGTCTGGGTATTCTGATGATCGTCAAAGTCAGCGCTGTCGGGATTCTATTCCCGCTATTCATTGCGCTGCTGGTTCCAGTTCGGCTGCTCCTCAACCGCTTCTTCACTGAGGAACACTTGAAGGCTCTCGACGCCGACGAGATTCCCGAAGACGAAGAAGATCAGTGGTAACGCGACTGGTTTTTCGTCGAGCTTTGAGTCGCCGACCAGGTCATCTGGCCCGCATGCCTGAAAAGCTTCTCCAGCGGTGACCAGTAGGACCGGGTACCTCTTCGGGCATCCCAGGACGTTGTGTTACAACGAGCAATTTTACGCAGTTGCCGATGCTGTCTGTTTCTCGTACCGAAGCACTTTACGAAATCGATAGCCGTCATCACTGTGATCGTGGCGGCGATAACGGTGATGTTTCCGAGTAACCCCACGACTCACGGATTCTTCTTCGATGGCCTGTGGCTGCAGTTTGCTGCTGGCGTCGGAGTCTATCAGGCACTCAACTACGAAACCGACAGAAGCGAGATTGCTCTTGTCGTGTTGCTGACAGCGTCAGCCGTTCATCAATATTTTCAGATGCTACACTGGGAGATTGATCACACTCTTCGCGAGTCGAACGTCGATGCCTTTCTGTTTGCGATCGTGCAGATCGGATTGCAGCGATTTGGCAAAGCGATCGCTCAATCGGCCATCGTCGCTCCACTGACAAGTTGTGGCCTTGATTGCTACAGCATTTACCTTGTCCACGCCCCGTTGGTGTAGAGATTGTCTCATGCGTGGTACCTGCTCAGCTTTACGTCGGGGCTTGCTACCCTGCTCGTGGCGATTTCAAGTGGCCTGCTTGTGTCGATCGTGCTGGGTAAAATGTTCCACCGGTGTGTCGGGCAACGCTTTCTGAATCCATCTGGCGCCGCAGCGTCTAAGAATTGGACAGTTCGCCTCTGGAAAGGGGAATGGTGATTGGTTCTCTCTATGCGTTGCCCGGCGTCGTGCTGCTGACGATACTCCAGGTCTGACTTACCCCCCCCGATCGGATCGTTGTCGGCTGTCGTCCTGTTTGACTCGGATCATCGTTTGTTCGATGAAGGGCGAAACCACTTTGGCCGCAGCAGCCCGTTCAATACCGAGGACCCACCATGCTTCGAATCGTCAAAATTACTTTGTGTGTGACTCTGCTGGCTGTTTTTGCGTCATCGTTGGTGACGGCTGAGGACAGCAAAAATCCAGACGGCAAAAAAACGGCAATTAAGAAGTCGACAAGTACGGAAAAGAAGGCGAAACACCCCGTCTACGGTCAGACAATGAAATCGTTGACCGGCAAACAAACGAAGCTTTCGAAGTATCGTGGTAAGGTCATGCTGGTCGTGAATGTGGCCAGTGAGTGCGGGGCAACTCCACAGTATGGACCGCTGCAGGGACTCCATAAAAACTACGCGGAAATGGGTCTCGCAGTTGTTGGATTCCCGTGCAATCAGTTCGGCCGTCAGGAGCCCGGCTCGAACACCGAAATTGCTTCTTTCTGCAAGAAGAATTACGGAGTCGATTTCGACATGTTCGGGAAGATTGACGTCAATGACGAAAAAGCCGCACCGCTTTATAAGTATCTGACGTCGAAAGAGAGCGGACTTAAGAAGACTGGCCCGATCGGCTGGAACTTCGAGAAAGTTTTACTCTCAAGACGTGGCAAACCGGTTGCTCGATTTGGAACGGGTGTTGAGCCGGATTCTGAGGAAGTCGTGAAAGCGATCGAAGCAGAACTGGCCAAAGAAGGCCCGCAGAAACGTGAGAAGAAGTAAAGAAGCGAAGTAAGTATCAAGGGTTTTGTGTGAGCATTCGGCTGGCCATGGGCCATCTTCCTGATCTGAGGGGCCGGCCGTTTTTTGATGATTCACGTGCCAGAAGCTGATTGCGTTTGTCGATTGTTTTTCACGAACGAAATTTGCTGATGACTGATTACATATCTGTGCGACCTTATTCCGTGTCAGGATGATTCTGGAGATCAGACTGTGAAAGCGCTTGTGAAGAAAGAGGCGGCGACGGGGCTGTGGTTGGAAGATGTCCCCGAGCCCGAAATAGGGATCAACGATGTTTTGATCAAGGTTCACAGAACGGGTATCTGCGGCACCGACGTGCATATTTACAAGTGGGACGCGTGGGCTCAGAAGACGATCCCTGTTCCAATGACTGTCGGGCATGAGTTTGTTGGCGAAGTCGTGGAAGTCGGTGCGAACGTGGCGGACTTCCACGCGGGCGAGATTGTCAGTGGAGAAGGGCATGTTGTCTGCGGACTGTGTCGAAACTGTCTGGCCGGCCGTCGCCACTTGTGTGCTCATACCGTCGGAGTTGGCGTCAATCGCGAAGGAGCGTTTGCGGAATACATCTCCCTGCCGATGACCAACGTCTGGCATCATCACGATGGAATCGACTGGGATATCGCGTCGATCTTTGATCCGTTTGGGAATGCTGTTCACACCGCGCTGTCGTTCCCCGTCCTCGGCGAGGATGTGCTGATTACCGGCGCGGGGCCGATCGGATTGATGGCGGCCGCAGTCGTTCGACACGCCGGCGCGCGGTACGTTGTCATCACCGATGTGAATCCCTGGCGGCTGGAACTTGCGAAGAAGTTGGGAGTTACTCGCGCGGTGGATGTTCGCGAAGAGTCGCTCGCCGATGTTCTGCAGGAACTGGGAATGGCGGAAGGATTTGACGTCGGACTGGAGATGTCGGGCAATTCGTCGGCGTTTCAGGGAATGCTCGACAGCATGTGCCATGGTGGCAAAATAGCGATGCTTGGTATCCCAGAGGCGGAGATGGCCATCGACTGGAACACGGTCGTGTTTAATATGCTGACGATCAAAGGAATCTACGGTCGCGAGATGTACGAGACCTGGTACAAAATGACTGTGATGCTGCAAAGCGGGCTCGATATCAGCCCGGTTATAACTCACCGGTTTCATTACTCGGAGTTTCAGCAGGGCTTTGATGCGATGCTGAGCGGCGACTCCGGCAAGGTCATTCTCAACTGGACCGACAAGTAGACGGGCAATCGTCGCAATCCTGGAAGACCAGCGACTAAATATCTTGAAGGGCTGAGTCATGTATGGCATTTTTCGCGAGCATCTTACTGAGCAGTTAGAGTCGATCCGTTCGGAAGGCCTTTGGAAGTCGGAGCGGCAGATCGAATCGCCGCAGGCCGCGCACGTTCGGCTTGGTCGTTCTGAGGGATTGCTGAATCTTTGTTCGAACAACTATCTCGGACTGGCTGATCATCCAGAGATTCTGCAAGCCGCTCACAAAGGTCTTGATCAATGGGGCTACGGGCTGGCGTCCGTACGGTTCATCTGTGGAACTCAGACGATTCATCGCCAGCTCGAAGCAAGGCTGAGCGATTTCCTCGGGACGGACGACACGATTCTGTACTCATCGTGCTTTGACGCGAACGGAGGCCTGTTCGAAACGCTGCTCGGTCCGGAAGACGCGATCATTTCTGACGAGTTGAACCACGCGAGCATTATCGACGGCGTGCGACTTTGTAAGGCCAAACGATTTCGGTATCGGAACAACGATCTTGCCGATCTGGAATCGCAGCTACAGAAAGCCGAGTCGGCGAGGTTTCGGTTAATCGCCACGGACGGCGTGTTCTCGATGGACGGTTACATCGCCGACCTGGCTGGGATTTGCGATCTCGCTGACAAATACAACGCGCTGGTCATGGTCGACGATTCTCACTCCGTTGGATTCGTCGGCGAAAACGGCCGAGGAACTCCCGAGCGTTGCGGTGTTATCGACCGCGTTGACATTGTCACTGGCACGATGGGCAAAGCACTGGGGGGAGCCAGCGGCGGTTACACCAGCGGCCGGCAGGAAATCGTTGACTACCTGCGGCAACGCTCACGACCGTACTTGTTTTCGAATTCGCTGGCTCCGCCGATTGTGCAGGGGACGATCAAGGCGCTGGAGCTTGTCACGCAGTCGCCAGAACTTCGCAATCAACTGGAAGCGAACACAGTCTTCATGCGGAAAGAACTTTCGTATCGCGGGTTTGAGGTTCTCGATGGTGAGCATCCCATCATTCCTGTGATGCTTGGCGATGCCGAACTGGCTTCGGAATTCGCAGAATCAATGCTTGAGAAGGGCGTATATGTTGTCGGGTTTTCGTATCCCGTGGTCCCTGTCGGTAAAGCGAGGATTCGCACGCAGATGTCGGCAGTGCATTCCGCTGAAGATTTACAGTTTGCTGTTGAGTGTTTCGAGAATACAGGCCGCGAACTCGGTGTCATCCCCTGACGTTCAGAATTTAACTCGATTTCTGAAGGTCCTTGCTGGATTCACAGGTCCTTTGAGCAGTGCTGGCATTGTGGCTGCGCCGCTTCAGTATTCTTGCCGCAGTGGGGGCAGCTCAGCGTTACGCCGCGCGCGACTGGTGTTGTCGAACTTCCTTCGCCTCGTCGAAACAGGCGGGTAATAATTGAGATGACGAAGATTGCCACAACCAACACGGCGCCGAGCAGGATTGCGATGCCGATTAAGCTGAGTCCCATTTGACCGTTCCGGAGTTTGCTTCTGGAAATTTCTAAGATGCGCTAGCTCGTTTTATTGTAATTCTTCGCCGCATGATTCGCAGTTCTTTCGACCGACTCGAGTTTCTCGTCCGCAATGGAAGCATTTTAGTTTTGCATTCTGAATATTGACGGTTCCGAATCCAAAACCGACTGCAAACAGGATCGCTCCGCTGACGACGAAGATGACGATGCCCACATTAAGCAGTTCTTCCAGCATGGTGAACAGTGGGAACATTATCTGTGCTGCCTGAACCAGAACCTTCGTTGATTGCTGCTATTGTACTGCGTATTCAGTGTGACAGGCTGCGTTACGCTTTCGCAACGTCGATACTGTGTCACACGACGCAAATCTGCTGGTTACTGAATCCTTCAGTGAGGCTCAGTTTCGGAAGGGCCGGTGTTGTCGGGTGAGATCGTATCGTCCCGGCGTTAGCATGACGAACTAGTTGATCATCCCTGTGGCACTTCCGTGCGGTCTTGTGGCCGTTTTCGCGACTTGAAAAATCGGGACCGACCATGCAGATTTTTCGAATCATCTGGAATTCTTATCCGCGTATCGCTTTTGTTGCTGTGCTTTGCGGTGGGCTGGGATTGGTTGCGAAACCCACTGTTGCGGACACGTTCGAGTATGTCGACGAGGCCGGCGAAGATCAAAAAGTCGAAGCTCGTTTTTACGGAGAAGGACAGGGGGCCATCGCTCTCGAACTGGCTAACGGTTCCCTTTTGATAATACCGCAGGGAGCACTTAAGAAGCGAATTCCCGGTGACGATCCGACTCCGCTGACGTCTCAGGACATGCTGACTCGGCTCGAAGGTGAATTCAGTGAGGGCCTGTTTCGAGGACGCGTCGAGAAGCAGTACGTCGTCGGAGTAGTGCTGACGGCTCCATTGCCAAAAACGTCCGAGCGTCGAGTCGGAGCCAACCTGTTGAAAGCAGCTCGCTATATGAGCGGCATCGAAAATATTTTTCATCGGTTCTGTAAGACGATGAAAATTGAACGCGAGGCCCCGAAGTTTCCGCTAGTCGTGTTGATTTTCGAAACGGACGACGACTTCAACGAGTACACGAAAAAGGAGACTGGCGGTCGCGGTCTGTCGGCCCAGAATATCGCTGGCTTCTACTCGCCTCGCACAAATTATCTGTACGTGCGGATGAGTGAGTGTTATTCCTTCGCGACGCCACTTCACGAAGCGATCCATCAGCAATGTTTCAACACGCGAGTTCTATCAAGGCTTGCTCCGTTGCCGGTCTGGTTCAGCGAAGGAATCGCGACGGGGTTTGAAGGGGATGGCGATCGTGTTCAAAGCGATCCGTTCAAACTGAACGCCGCCTATGTGAAGATTATCATGCGATCGGGTGGTCTACCGAGGCAGATGTCGTGGGACGATCTGGTGAAGACGGACGAGTTGTTTCGCGGCGACATTTTTGCCGGCTCCGCCTACATTCACGCATGGAGCATGCACTGGTTGCTGGTCAGTAAATTTCGCAAACAATATCCGGAGTACTTGCGGTATCTGTCGACGCTTGAGCCGCTGGCTGAAGAATCGACGCGTGTGAGGTCGGCGAAGTTTGAGGAGATTTTTGGAGACACGCCGAATGCAATTCAGAAAAATTTCAGACCGGCATTTCAAGCCGCGCTGAAACGCTTTAAACATCCAAAAGGCAGTGAAGAACGTCCAGGCACGATCAGCCGAATTTCGAATCTCGCTGGTGTGGATGCTTATGCAGAATCAGACGGTTTTAATATGAAAGTCCAGGCTCAGATAAGAAATTTATCGCCAATCCGCGAGATGGCATTTGTCGTTTCTGTCGTTTCCGACGCGGGCAACGTTGCGCAGTGGTTCCTGCCGAAGATGAAGATCAACGAGCTTCAGCTTCTTCAGCCGAAGCTTGTTCGCGGTCGAGGTTTCAACGTGATAGTTCAGTCAACGCCGTCGGACAGTGAGACGGCTGCACGCTGGGGCCGCGGGCAGTTGCCAGCGGTCGGACTTCGGAGGTAGCCGGGTGGAAGTTGCTATTGGGAGTTTACTGGTCGGTCTGGCGTGTGGAATTCTTCCGTTCGGCGCAGAGGAATATTACGGTCGCGGTGTCGACTTCGTCGAAGCGGATATTCGAGACAAATTGCGGCATTTACGGATCTCGGCAAAGAATCTTCGCTGGTGGCTGCATGCGTGGACGGTCTTCGTAGTTACGACATTGTTCACATTGAGCGTGACGTTTGCGTCGTTGCCCCTGGCACTGACTGTTTCGACCCTGTTGATCTGCCTGCCGTGGTATATCGTCCGGCGTAAGGCTGAGCAGCGGCGTCAGATGATTGAAGACCAACTCGCAGATGCGATGGTTTCTTTATCGAGCGCGATTAAGGCGGGACTGTCATTGGCTCAGGCGTTGGATATTCTCGCTCAGCAGACGCCGCGACCGATTTGTCAGGAGTTTCAGCAGATCATCGGCGAGTACCAGCTTGGAAAGCCGATGGAACGCTGCCTGGCTGAAGCTCGAAAAAAACTGCGGAGCGAAAATTTTGCTCTCTTTACTGCCGCGATGGAAGCCAGCCGCGACAGCGGCGGAAGACTAAACGAAATCGTCGACCGGATCGCCCATTCCGTGAGAGAGTTGCAGCGGCTCGAACGGAAGATTACTTCAGAAACCGCTCAGGCTCGGACGTCAGCACTGTACATGTCTCTCGCCCCGGTTTTTGTGTTGGCCGTGTACTATTTTGTGATCGATCCGGTCAATACCGAGCGGTTGTTTACAACTTTTGCCGGTCAGGTAATGCTCAGCTTCGCCGTCGTTTTGAACGTCACGGCGTGGTTGTGGGCACGGCAGATTCTCAATCCAGAAATCTGATCGCGGTGTTTCTCATCGCTGGTAAGAGTTTGTGAAATTCGCTGAGTTATCCAGTTATTCGGAATTTCATGTGGTTTCTTAGTACGACCCTGGTCGTTGTGAACTCGTTCCTGAAAGAAATAGCCGATAGAATCCCGCTACTTCCGATTTTCAGGCGTACGGTGTGGCGCCTTTCTTAAGATAAAGCGACGTATCGCACGCGAATCGCCATTCTGTATGGCATAAATCTTTTCGCTGTATTAGTTAGAGCATTACTCGCCACTCGGTCACGTTTTCACTGGCCGAGTGTTCCGAATCGTGATTTCCCAATCAGGACTCTTCCGGTCACCGCTTTCTTTAAGGGTGTTTTCCATGCGTCGACAGTTTCTTGGGCTCGTCTCTTTCTGCTTAGTGCTCGCGTTGATCGGTTGCGGAGAGAAAACGACGGTTGAGCCGTTGGACAGTGGAACTGAATCCGGTGCTCTGACTCCACTCGACGATCCCTCAATTTCAACCGACGGCTCGACTGGCGATGTAGCTTCCAGTTCGACAGGCAAAGATTCGAAAGACGCGCACATAGGACATGCGCATCCAAAGGAAATGCCCGGTCGAAAAACGCTCGACGGCAACTGGTTACTGGCATTTCCTCAGCTGGTCTCGCCACAGCAGGAAGGGCAGGAGCTGCAGGCCGGTGAACGTACCATGCTTTTGCTGAACGTGTCGGACGCTGAAAGTGATTCTCCGAAGGCGTCGGTCGTTGCAGGTCGCCAGGGGCTTGAGCAGGTCGTGATACAAAGTCTGGAGATCGCGGCCGGAGCGATCAAGTTTCAAGTGGAGAATTCACAAGCGAAAGTACTCGACTTTTCCGGGCAACTGTCTCACGGCTTCGTGGTCGGATCGGCGTTGTTCGGCGACGGCAGCTTTGTAATGTCGCGGCTTCTTCCAACTGAGGAGAAAACGTTCGCTCGCATTCCGATGATGATTCCTTTGCCCGAAGCGAAGGTCTTCGCTCAGCTTGCAACCTCGCCTGTGCCGGACGAGGACACTCGGGCATTTGTTGAGATGCTTCCCATCAGCCCGCTTGGTCGAATGGCGTACCTTCGGTTGATCAATATGACGGCCGGAAATAAGGCACCGGTTGAAAAACTCGAAGGTGTGATCAATGAGTTTCTCGAATCGTTGGCGATCTGGGGCGATCGAGTCATCACTAATTCAGAATTTGAGGCGTTCAGTGCGGTTGCAATGGCTGGTTACGATATTGACTGGTGTCTCAATAAGGCGGATGAGATCGAAGAAAAATTGAAAGCCAGTGAGCATTTCAAACACAATGTTGCTCGTGTTGCTGGCCTGCGATCTCAAATCAGGTATCGCCAAATGACAGAGTTGCTCGGGTCGAAAGAGGAAGCAGACCGCGTGAAAGGTCGTGAACTCGCCGAAGAATTTCTGACAACTACTCCGTTCGAACCGATGTTATCCTCGTTGCTGGCTGACGATGCGCGACTGCATGGTAGTCTGGACGAAGCTATCAGTCGGTATGCAGAACTGGCAGTGCTTCCGATGCAGGAGCGTATGTTGCACCAGGCGTGGTCAAACAATGCGGTTCAGAAAATTCTGCCGACCGAACGGCTCGCGACTTTGTGGAAGGAAAAGAATGGAAGCACTGAGGGGCTTGATGAGTATCTTGATGACGTGTACGAAAAACGTTTATTGAGTTTCATTGATCCGCCTGTGACTGACAGTCCAGAAGACGCTGACAGGTCAGTTGTTCTTTGCGAACTGTTCACTGGAAGCCGATGCGCTCCGTGCGTTGCCGCGGACGTCGGACTGGAAGGAATTGAAAAGACATATTCGAAGTCGCAGGTCGTCACGTTGCGTTATCACGTACACGTGCCCGGTCACGATCCACTGACCAACGAAGATTGCGAGGCTCGCTTTTACAACTATTATAAAGCAGCCGGCACCCCCAGCGTGTTTGTCGACGGTGCAGCCTTGAACGGCGCGGCGGGTGTGATGCCGAACGCTCCTCAGACTTATCGTGGTCTTCGAAATGTCATTGATGAGTTTCGTGGCTCGACCAAAGCTGAGGCGAAGACCGACGCAGCCTCAGAGGATAAAGAAGTCTCTGTCGATGCAGACAATGACGAATCAGAAGATAGTGAGCAGGGGGTTGTGACGAACGAGAAAACCGATCTTGAAGAGACTGAAAAATACGAGTCCAAATTTGCGATCGACCTGAAAGTTTCACGGCAACAGGACACCATTCAGGTTTCGGCGACCGTAGACGGTCTGGCGGCCGAGGTGAGCAACGTTCGACTGATGCTGGCATTGGCGGAGTCAGATATTAAGTACCGTGCATTCAACGGAATTCGTCATCACGATATGGTCGTCCGGCAACTGATCGGCGGCGATCGCGGAATAAGTCCAAAGGATGGTGTGTTAAGCTTTCAGGGCGACGTGAATGTGGAAGAGTTGCGCGATGACCTGCATGCTTACCTGACGGTATTCGAAGAAAATCAGGGTGTTGAATTCACATCGATGCCGCTGGACCTGGCCAACCTCTCTGTAGTCGCATTCGTCCAGGATGTTGAAACTCGAAAAGTGTTGCGAACGGTCATGGTGCTGGTCTCTGAATGATCAGCAGGAAATCGATTTTCCGGCTGCTCATCGTCACCTGCCGATTACGATTGTGACTTCAAACCTGGACATGCAGTTCGCGCGTTAAGTATCAATCCTGTGATGTGTCAGGTGTTTTTCAGGGAAGGGAAGCCCAGTGCCAGTTGATCCTGTTTCTGTAGGTGGTTTTCAGTGTGGTTCTGGTCACCCGTTATTATTCATCGCTGGACCGTGCGTCATCGAGAGTGAAGAGTTCATTCTCGACATCGCTAAATGCCTGGCAGAGGAAGCTGCGACCTTAGGGATTTCACTGATTTTCAAGTCGAGTTTCGACAAGGCCAATCGGACGAGTATTCACAGCTTTCGCGGACCGGGGCTGGACCGCGGTCTGGAGATTCTCGCCAAGGTTAAAGAGCAGACCGGGCTTCAGGTGACTACTGACATTCACGAACCGTCACAGGCCGCCGCCGCCGCTAAGGTGTGTTGCGTTCTGCAAATTCCAGCGTTCCTGGCCCGACAGACCGATCTCATTCAGGCTGTCGCTGAAGAAACGGCAAAGAACGGTGGCGTTGTTAATGTAAAAAAACCGCAATTCATTGCACCCGAAGACACGATCCACATAGTTAGAAAATGCGAAGAGTCAGGAAACTCCAATATCTTGTTGACGGAGCGTGGCACGACGTTTGGATATGGTCGACTTGTCAACGACATGCGTTCAATTCCGGTTATGCATGCTACTGGTGCGCCGGTAATTTTTGACGCAACTCACAGTGTGCAACTTCCTGGCGGTGCGACGACCAATGGCCAACGCGAGATGGTGCCGATTGTTGCACGGGCGGCCGTCGCGGCCGGGTGTCATGGAGTCTTCGTTGAGACGCATCCGGATCCGGACAACGCGCTGAGCGACGGTCCGAATATGGTGCCGCTCGATCAGATTGGAACCCTGTTTCAACAACTCAAAAAATTACGACAGGTCGTGCTTGAGTTCGACCAGAGTTCTAGTTCAGACTGACATCGCCCATCACTCCATTTGATTGTCGAAATCGGAAGTTGCAGAAAGATGAAGTCAGTAAATTCAACAAGCTCCGGTCGAGCTGTTTCAATCTGGTCTGGTGTTTCAGCCATCGTACTGTGCGGTTTGTTGCTACTCGTGCAGGGCTGTAACAAGGATGTACCTGAGGTTGCTGGAACGGATGTGACGACGGAAGAAACCGTTGTCCCTTTACTGAATACTACGTTTCAGGGGCTGCAACCTGACGAATTTGAAATCAATGTCCCGCGTGACCTGCCCACTTCGGAATTCAACGAGTGGGGCGATGAATTGTTGGCCGACATGCTCGATCCGGAAGTCGACGAGAAAGAGCTATCCGAGTCGCTTGCGGATCTTTTGCCCGCTGATGTGGTCGAGAGAACTTTGCGCTCAGAATTCGTGCTGCGTGATGCTAATCACGTTCGAGACTGTTTATGGGCGCGTGAAGTTGTGGACTCAATTACTAAGAGTTCAGAGTCAGAATTGGATGCTGTTGTCGACATCTTCTACTTTGTGACCAACACCGTTCATGTTGTGCCTGCCGCTGACTCTTTGCCATTCGGCCCATTTGAAACGGCGCTTTACGGTTTTGGCCTGGCCGAAGATCGGGCATGGATGTTTGCAACTCTGCTAAGACAACGGAGGATTCCAGCCGTTGTTTTCGCTGCCGATGAGTTCGTCGATGACGCCGAAGAATCGGATTCAACAGGCGATTCACCGAGTATTGGTACGAAGAATCTCATGGTGGGGGCACTGCTCAACGATACGGTTTATTTATTCGACGCTGGATTGGGTCTGCCGATCGTCAGTCCGGATGCATCGGATGGTTCAGCGTTAGTCCGGCGGCCAGCGACGTTGCAGCAAGCGATCGCGGAACCGTCCGTTCTGGTAGACATGGGAGCAGGAGAATCGTCGCCTTATGCGATCACTCGCGATCAACTCAAGGAGTTGCAGCCGCAGGTTGTTGGTGATTCCAGCGTCTGGTCTCGCCGCATGGAAGGGCTACGAAACGGGCAACCTGTTGACGTTAAAGCGATCATCTTTGAGTCACTGGTTTCGAGTGGTCCTTTCGAAGGCATCGTTGATCTGGTATCGAAGCGTGTGTCGAAAGTGCTGCCAGATATCAAGGTCGGTGCCTGGCTGTATCCGGAGAGGCAGAGAGAAGCTCGTGAATCAGTTAGTAAAGATAAAGAACAGTCAGCGAGATTAGCTGCGTTGAACGAGACGTTCAAAGTTCCGCAGCCCGTCCGTGTTGGATTGACCGGGGACGAGCAGAATCCAGGTCAACAGAAGTTGGAGTTCACTTTTGGTTCGTCCTGGGGGACTCACCGTGGCGGACGAATTGATCAAATAACGGGCCGACCGGCAGCGGCGATTCCGGCTTATCTCAAAGTGCAGAATTGGCGGTACATGCCACCGTCACCCAAAGATGAATCCATCGCCCCTGGACTGAGGGATGCAGCCGTCCAGCAGCTGCCAGAGGATGTGAAGAAGCGTCATTTGAATGCCGCTGAAGAAGCTCTTATTTGGCGAGCGACCTGCCAGATTCAAAAGGGAGCTTTTGAATCAGCGGCAGTTGACCTTGAAGGGTATCTGCGGCAACTGGCGACAAGGAATTACTCTGGACAATTCAGGAATGAGGCAAATTATCTGGCCGGAATTTCGCTGGCACTTTCGGGAAACAGCCGCCGAGGTGCCGCGTTCCTCCGCAAGGTTGATCCTGAAGATTCTCGCCATGACGTTTCAAGGTGGCTGATTAATCGCTGGTCAGCGCAGAACGAGAAAGCCAAATAGCCAACTTCCCGGCTAACGGAGTCTTGATCGAGACTCCAGGAATGCTCCGAGCACCTTCTGATACGGATCGGCCGTCGTTATTTTCAGACGGTCAATGCCCATTCCGGCACACTGTTTTTGCAGGGCTTCGCAGAATTCCAGGTACTGTTCGACGTACATTTTTCGCAACCGATGTGGGTCGACGAGCATTCGGTGCCCGAATTTCTCCAGGCTGCGGAATTGAGTTGGGCTTCTAAACGGAAACGTTTCTTCTTCCGGCGCGACGACCTGAAGCAGGATGACCTCGTGTCGTGCGTGTCTCAGTTTCCTGAGAGTGGCGGTTAGTGCTTCGACTTTGTCGAAGCAGTCACTGATGACAAAGATCAGGCTGCGGCGAGGGATGGTCGGCAGAGTCTGGCTGATGACTTCACCGAGACTTGTTTCTTCGCCTGGTTTGCATTTTTCCAATGCGGCCGTCAGTTGCTGGAATTTCTGCGGGTTGGTCCCCGGCTCGAATCGTTCGCGAACCTTTGTGTCAAAAGCGACCAGACCGACTGCATCCTGCTGTGCGAGTAGTAAATATCCAAGAGCGGCGGTCAGTTGTCGGGCATAGTCGAATTTACTGAGCGTACTTTCGCCGTAGGCCATGCTGCCCGAGCAGTCGACGAACAGGTAGCAACGCAGGTTTGTTTCGTCTTCGAATTCTTTGATGTAGTAGCGGCCGGTCTTGCCGTATGCTCGCCAGTCGATGTGCCTGATTTCGTCGCCGGGGTAGTACTTGCGATGTTCAACGAATTCGACGCTGGCACCTTTAAATGGGCTCTTATGTTGCCCCATGATGCAACCTTCAACGAGCAGTTTCGCAACGACTTCCAGTCGACCGAACTTCGCCAGCGCAGTCGGGTCGTCAATCGGAACGGCGTTGTTTCGCTTTGTCATTGGATACTCGTTTACGTGTCACCCCTTTTGCGGGATGATGAACGATCGGCGTAACGCTCGGTTTCTCCATGCGTCTGACCTACCATTTCCAGTCGGTAACGCCCGGAAGATTCTGAAGACACTCGGCGGCTGGCCACTCACCGTTGTGAAGGGCGACGATAATCTCGCCGCACATTCCGAACATGCCGTTGTGCGATTCGATATCTAACCCCGCGGTGTGTCCGCTTAGCAGGACATTGTCCAGCTCAAGTAGAGGGCTGCTGGTTGGCAGAGGTTCGACTTCGTAAACGTCTAGGCCGGCGCCTCGCAGATGCCCGCTTCTTAGTGACTCGATCAGGTCATCCTCTTTGATCAGTGATCCTCGTGCGGTGTTGATCACGACGGCTCCGGATTTCATTTTCTTCAGTGACTCTTTGTTGATCATGTGCTGTGTTTCGGGTGTCGATGGAGAATGCAGTGACACGTAATCCGACCGGGTGTAAAGGTCGTCAAGCGGGATCAATTCAATTTGCCATTCGTTTGCGAATTCCTTATTCGCAAACGGGTCGTAGGCGACGACGTTCATCCCAAGCCCACACGCGCGGGTCGCGACAGCTTGTCCAATACGCCCTAGTCCGACGATTCCCAGCGTCGTGCCCATCACTCGCGGAAATGCTCGACGAAGCCAATTTCCCTCGCGAACGTGCTGATCCTGCTTGGGAAAGTCACGGGCAATGCCCATCAACAGGCTGATCGTGTGCTCGGCGACGGAGTGGTGATTTACGCCGGGAGTGGTTGTGACGAGGATTCCTTTATCGTTACAGGCTTCAAGGTCGACGGCGTCAAAGCCGACTCCGCTGCGAGCGATGATCCGCAGGTCCGGACAGTTCTCAATGACACGGCGAGTGTAAGGCTCCGATCCGGCGATCACGGCAGACACGCCTTCCATTTCCGAGATCAGGTGATCTTCGTTCCACAGGTCGGATTCTTTGGATTTGAAAGTTAGTTCAAACCCCGCGTCGGTGAGCGTTGCAATGTGCGGTCCCTGATCTCCATTCAGGGAGAATACTGCGGCTTTCAACATGGTGAGCTTTCTTAAGTTCGGCACGGACTGGGAAAACCATAGATTACTATTCCCTATGGCCATGATCATTGCGAGCATTGGTCGGTTCGCCAAGTGAGCCGCGACAGGGACAGGATGGCAAAGCTCCACTATTATTCCAGCTTTGACCATTGACTGTTTCAGAATGAGTGAGGAGCTTCTGCACCGATGAGTGCCGAACCTGACAGTGCGTCCGTACAGAACATCACTGCCTTCTTCGCAGAACTGAACCGTATTTACTCGACGGATCGGATTCTGACGAACAAGGCTCAGCTTGCGCCGTACGAATCAGATGGCCTGACGTGTTTCAGGGCACGTCCGTGCGGAGTTGTTCTGCCTGAAAACCAGCAGGAAGTCATCGATACGGTCAGACTGTGTCATCGCTTCGCGATGCCATTCGTCGCGAGAGGCAGCGGAACCAGCCTGAGCGGTGGAGCTGTTCCGATCGAAAACGGTCTCGTCATCGCGATGAATCGATTGAATAAAATTCTCGATTACGATGCCGAGCAGCGGACGGTTGTCGTCGAACCCGGTGTGATCAACCTGAAAGTTTCTCAGCACGTCGCGGGCGACCAGTTGTATTACGCGCCGGATCCTTCCAGCGGACCAGTCTGCACGATTGGCGGTAACGTTGCGTTCAACTCGGGCGGTGCTCACTGTTTGAAGTACGGAATGACTTCGAATCACGTGTTAGGCATCAAGGCGGTTTTGCCGGATGGGGAGATCGTTGAGCTTGGTGGCGACAGTCTGGAATCCGTCGGCCAGGACCTGACGGGAATGTTCATCGGCAGCGAGGGGCTGTTCGGAGTCGCTCTGGAAGTCACACTTCGATTGCTGCCAAAACCGGAAAAGTATTATACGTTGCAGGCGGCGTACGACTCGTTGGAGAAGGCTGGCAACGCGGTTGCGATGGTGGTTGCGTCGGGCTTGCTTCCAGGCGCGATGGAGATCATGGATCGACTGTCCATGGACGCCGCCGATGCCGCCATCGGCGCTGGATATCCTCAGGACGCGGCTGCGGTACTGATCGTCGAGTTGGAAGGCACGACGGACGAAGTTGAGGCAGAGATGCCGCTGCTTCACAGCGTGATCGAAGAATCCGGCGCGTACATTGTCGAGGCAGCGAAGGACGATGCTCACCGTACAAAAATCTGGACGGGACGAAAGAGCGCCTTCTCAGCAGTGGGGCGACTGAGTCCCGACTTTATCGTGCAGGACGGAGTGGTGCCTCGGACAAGACTTGCTGAAGCACTCGCCGAAATTGAGCGGCTGAGTGGCAAGTACGGAATCCGAGTGGCCAACGTTTTTCATGCGGGTGACGGAAATCTGCATCCGCTCGTCATGTTCGACGGTCGCGAAGAAGGCGCGTTGCACAAGGCCGAAGAACTCTCCGGAGAGATCATAAGGCTATGCATCCGACTTGGTGGATCGATCACAGGCGAACATGGCGTCGGTCTTGAAAAGCGGATGTATCTTGGCGAGATGTACGGCGAAGATGACATTGAGTTTATGCACAGGTTGCAGCACGCCGTTGATCCTCTGGAGTTGGCCAATCGCGGGAAGAAACTGCCGGTGGCAACGGCTCCCGCCTTACTGACCCGAGGAGCCCACCCGCTTGAGAAACAGGGTGTTATTTTTCGTGACTGATTTATTTCGTTTACCTTAGAACGACTTTTCTAAAGATTTCACTTGATGACGACTTCGAGCATGCACCAGCCAGCGAATATTGAAGAACTTCAGGACTTTGTCCGAGCTTCGCAAAACATCCGCGTATGTGGTGCCGGGACCAAACCGGCGCTGTCGGCTGGAGCGAATGTCAGCACATCTGGCATGAGCGGCATTCTTGAGTACGAACCCAGCGAGTACACGTTCACGGCTCTTGCCGGTACGCCTCTTTCTGAAATTCGTGACGCCCTTGCAGAGAACGGGCAACTGTTTCCCTTTGATCCGCCATTGGTCGAAGCGGGAGCTACGCTCGGAGGAACGACCGCCAGCGGGCTCTCAGGGCCGGGACGGTTTCGATACGGCGGGATTCGCGATTTTATTCTCGGAGTGAAGATGGTAACTGGCGAAGGTCGCGCGGTCTTCGGCGGTGGCAAGGTTGTTAAGAATGCTGCCGGGTTTGACATCCCGAAACTGGTGACCGGATCGCTAGGGCGTCTTGGCGTCCTGGTTGAACTGACGTTTAAAGTGTTTCCAGTTCCAGAGACCTGGACGACGATCTGTGCTGACTTTCCGCGTCTCGAGACTGGCAACTCAGCCATAATTCGCCTGGCGATGGCGCAGGAAGAATTGCAGTGCCTGGATTTCGAACCGCCTGGTCGACTCTGGCTGAGACTCGGAGGTTTGTCGGCGGCTGTTGATGGAAGAGTGGACCGGGTCCGAAACCTGCTGCAACAGGTTGATGCTGGCGTGAAAAATGAAGTACTCAGCGGAACCGAGGATGCTCAAGCCTGGAATGACGCTCGCGAGTTTCGTTGGGTGCCGGTGAACCATCAGCTCATTAAATTGCCGGTCTCGTCTGCCCAGGTCGTTATTGCCGAGCAGTTGTTGGCTGAGGCCAGCTTCGAAAGCGTTCGCCGATACAGTGTCGGCGGGAACGTTCTCTGGCTGGCTGTTCCGGAAACGGTCGGCGGTGACGAGGTTGATCGGTTGTGTCAGCAACTTGGCCGGCCAGCTTTGGCTCTGACAGGAAGTTGGAGCGATCCTCAGCGAGGCCTGCGGCACGGCCAGGCATTTGCGGAAAGATTACTGACAGTCTTCGACCCGGATTCACGATTTGAAATGACAACGACGGCGTAACTTGATTTCCACGATTTCGTAGTTCTCGCGACGGCATTTTCATGCAGCACGATATTCCCGTTGATCAGATCGGCCCTTTGGGCCTGCCTATGGCAGAGGCCGTACAGAAGTGCGTTCATTGTGGGTTCTGTCTGCCAGCCTGCCCGACCTACCAGGTTCACGGCGAAGAAATGGATTCGCCCCGCGGTCGTATTTTTCTGATGAAAGAAGTCCTGGAAGGCAACGTCGAACTTAACGAAGCCGCGCCTTACATCGATAAGTGCCTGGGATGCGTCGGTTGCGAAACAGCATGCCCGTCGGGCGTACCGTATGGCGAGTTGATCACCGCTTTTCGTGCGACGAGCGAAATCAACCGCGATCGATCTGCCATCGACAAAATACTTCGGCGATTCATTCTCGAAACGTTGCCGTATCCAAGTCGCTTTCGAATGGCGGCAAAACTGGGAGGTGTCGGTCGGATTTTTCGGAAGGCCATGCCCGGTCGACTTGGCGACATGCTTGATCTCCTCCCAGGAAAGCTCCCGGCGGCTCAACCTTTGCCGGAAGTCTTTCCGGCCGAAGGGGAACGTCAGGGGCGAGTCGCTTTGCTCGCCGGTTGTGCGCAGCAGGTGCTCGCGCCGGACATCAACTTCGCCACGCTGAGAGTTCTTGCGAAAAATGGAATCGAAACTGTGATTCCCAAACAGCAGTCATGTTGCGGCGCACTGGCGGCTCATACAGGTGCGGTCCATCAGGCGAAGCAGTTCGCGAAACAGAATCTCAAAGCGTTTCCGACCGACGTCGACGCGATTCTTACCAATGCAGCTGGTTGCGGATCGGGCATGCATGAGTACGCCTTGTGGCTGAGCGGCGAATCAGAGCACGCTGCCGCTGAACAGTTCGTCAAACGTGTCTGCGACGTCAGCGTGTTTCTCCGAAAAATCGGAATTGTTGAGCCGCCAGAGCTGCAAGTTAAGACGCGATTGGCCTATCACGATGCCTGCCACCTGGCTCATGCTCAGAGGGTGAAGTCTCAACCCAGAGAACTGCTTTCTTCGATTGGTAACCTCGAACTCGTTGAGATTCCAAACGGAGACATGTGCTGTGGATCGGCCGGTACGTACAATATCGAGCAGCCGGAGACAGCCGCAGAACTAGGCAATCAGAAAGCGCGAGCCGTTATTTCGACCAAACCTGACGTCGTCGCAACCGGCAACATTGGCTGCATGACGCAAATCGAAGCTCACCTTGTCCAAGCCGTCTTCGGAGAACGAATCCCGGTTCTGCACACAATGCAGATCCTGGACCGGGCTTACCGAGGCGAATCACTTTTCTGAGCGGGCGTTTTGTTTAGTACATTCATCGTTGTTTTCAGAAGTAAACAGCATCACGACGGCGATGGTTGCCATCAGTCTGAGTACGAATGGGTAGCCGAGTTGCCACTCGAGTTCCGGCATACTTCACGGCGATGTGCGAGTGTCGAAGTTCATTTCCCACAGGTCGGCTAAGAATGACAGCGGGATGAAGATCATGACGATGACGGCCAGCACTTGCATGATTTCGTTGGTTCGGTCGGTGACCTGAGAAAAGTGAAATTTGTGCTGGGTCCACTACCGTTCAGGGGAAGTGCCGGTCGTGGCTGTGATCCTGCGTAGTGTGATCCAGGCCGTCGCGCAGGTAGATGCAGGTGTCTGGTGTGACCCGATCGGCGGATCAGTCAGTTCGCCCCACGTCTCGTGTTTCCGAAGAGACCGCCGTCTGGATTTCACAAGTTCATTCCGGGTGGTGTGAAGTTGCGGGACCGTGATTGTGGTACAGAATCATCTGTGATTTGCCGGTCAATTTCGTCGAGTGAGTCGCTACATTTTTCAATGATGCGGACCTATGCGTCGACGACCGAAACCGAATTTCTGGCTTCTGAGCATCGGCTGTCTCGACTGTGCCGGGTATCGTTCCAGCTTCGGTGTGTCGACGGAAGAACGCGTGGTGACCGTGACGGCTGCGCTGGGTTCTTTCAGGAGAGTCCTTTCCGCAGATTGAATTCTGACACGCGGCCTGCTTATCCCGAGTAAAGCTCGATAATCGGCTTGCCCGAGCTGATGGCGTAGGGGCGGTCTGCCAGATCCTTGAAATGACTGGTCGGATCGATGCCAAGAGCGTGAGCGATTGTCGCCGTGACGTCCCAGGGAGCGAACTTTTTGCTGACTGGATATCCGGCCTGGCGGTCGGACTTTCCGATGATTGTTCCAGGGGTGACGCCGGCGCCTGCCAGGACGATGGAGTATGTCGCTGCCCAGTGCTTTCGCCCGGGAGTTGCTCCATCGAAATTTGGTTCCAGCGCGACCAGCGGTGCGCGGCCGAACTCACCCATGCAGACGACAAGCGTTTCGTCGAGCAACCCTCGCGTATCCAGATCTTTCAGCAGTGCCGAAAAACTTTGGTCGAACTTCGGAAGCAGGTGCTTGCCCATGACCTGGAAGATGTCGTTGTGTGTGTCCCAGCCAAACTCTTCTTCGTCTTCGAATCGGTCCTGTCCTCGGTTGGAATGATTCCACATGACGGTGACCAGAGGTGTGCCCGCTTCCACCAGTCTTCTTGCCAGCAAGCATGCCTGGCCGGAACGGTGTCGGCCATACCGGTCTCGCAACGCAGCGGATTCAGCATTCAGGTTGAATGCTTCCCGAGCTTCCGGACGATCGAGCATGTCGAACGCCTGTCGGTACATAGCCTGCATGTCGAACATTGGTGACGAAAATTCGGTACCAGCCTGGGCCGCGGATGTTTCAAGGTGTGAGAGCAGTTCAGCTCGCCCGCTACGACGATGACCATCGAGCGTGGCGATCGGAGTAAGTCCTGGAACTGGCGGTCGGCCTGTGGTGACATCGCCGACGATCATTGGGTCAAAGTCTTTGCCCAGCAGTCCACCAAACTGGCCGGGACCGATTTCAAACGGAACCTGAGCCGGCCCGTTGACCATCACCGATGTATGCACGAACTTTTGAGTCGGGCGAACTCGTTTCAGGACAGACCCGAAGAATGGGTGATCGGTTGGCCTTGCCGGAGGATTCGACGACAGTCGTTGGTGATAAGTACCGGTCATCGCGAGGTAGAACGCCGATCCGTGATCAAGATCCTCGTGAGACATTGTTCGGATGATGCTGTACCGATCGGCCAATTTGGCGAGTCTCGGCAATTGGTCAGAAATAATTGTGCCGGGCACGGACGTCGGAATGGCACCGAAGGCTCCGCGAACTTCGGCGGGAGCGTCCGGTTTGGGATCCCACGATTCGAGCTGACTTTGGCCACCGTTGGCGAATACAACAATCACCGACTTAGCCCGGCCGAAACCCGGCAACGAGCTTGCTGACGAAGTCGTCGGTGCGAGGGCATTGGCACGATGCAACCGCAGAAGTTCGCCAAGTACGGCGAACGCTGGAAGGCTGGTCCTGCTTAGCCAGTCGCGACGATTCATCAGTTCGAAATTCTCCATGGGAGCTGCTCGTTTGCTGTGATGATTTTAGCACATCTTTGCCTGATTTTGAGAGTCCACTGGAAACGTGGGCGCGCATCAAGTCTGCCACGAGCGATCCGTCTTTTGGCCGTGTGCTGTGAGCTTTGCATTGAGTGTCGAGTCTCTGTTTGAATTTGCCTTCGCAGCGTGATTCACCGTGCTGATCCGAACCGTTACCCGCAGCGACATTCAGAACACTTGCTGACTGATTCGCGCGGTCTTGGGCTTAGAGCGTGCTGGTTTGACACGCTTCATGATGCGTGTACACCTAGCGGATTACGCATGTGATAGAATGTGTCCGAATGAGATTATATGTGATTTTGGGTGCGAATAGGTGGGAGGGGACCGCCCGCATTTTCGTCAGGACATCAGTTATGGAAGTTCTCGAGTTTGAAGCAGAACCTGTCAGTATAAGTAATGTTCGAATATGTCATAAAGTAAAAGAAATAGTCAGCATGTGGATTCGGTTTCTTAACAGAACGAGGATTCAAGCGACACCGTGCAGCACGTGTTTTTCTCCGACTCGGACCTGCTGAAGCTGAGTTTACGCAAAACATTTCTGCAGGCGGAGCAAGCATCGTCCTGTCAGAAACACCAGGATCTGACATTCTCACGGTCGATTTTGCCAACAACCTTGTGTCCTACACCTTGATTCTGCGTTTGTTCTGGGCGGCGGCTACCAGAAGGTGGTGGAGCGTTCACTGGCAGGCTGCAGGTCTATCGGCTCGAAGCTGAATGGAAAAGCTACACCGCGCGAACGGTAATTCGCGTAGAGCCAGATTCTGCTCCAGGGTAGCATTCCGATCTCGCCGGCTGAGCCGGTTTGATCTGCAATTCAGGGACGAAATATGTGGAACTCATCGCGACGTATTGCGCTATTCTCAACTTCACTGGTGCTTCTGGGCGCCGGTCTGTTTGGAGCGGCATGGTTTGCTCACTGGCTGCCGATCGAAGTTGGTGACGCGGAAACCGGCGACCTGGCAACTCGGCAAACACTTGAAGAGCTGGATGCTCTCGACTGGTCTAGCTTCACAAATCGTGAGGACTCCAATTTGGATTCTGACGCAGATCCATTCGTCCACTCACAAAGCGAGCCAGAAGTTCGTACGGCTCGTCCTGAATCTGCGTTTGCTGATACAAGAGAATTCGTCGACCGAAAGCAATGGCTCGATAACCGCGACTCAGAAACGAATGCAGGTACACGTTCTTCGCGAGGCGGTGAAGACCTGGCATCGCTCAGTATCCCTGACGAGTTTCCCGTGTCTGACTTCAGTGATGCCAGACGACAGAGCTCTGCCGGAGCGGCTTCGAATCGACCGGTGTCGAATGCCGACTTCAGTCAGCCCGCCTCACAACGACGAAGTGTTCAGCAGACTTCGGGCGTAGTCTCGCCGAAAGTTGGTGTGTTGGCAGGTGGACGTCCCGTTCCTTCGCTTTCGGTTGACGAAGTCAGAAGTGTTCCGCCTAACCTGTTCGATGCTGAAGAGTCGCCGACGTTTGGTGAGGCCAGAGGTTTTCCGACGGAAGTCGCTTTTGTGGAGCAGGCAGCCACGTTGGACTTGTTCGAGCCGGAAGAAGCTGCATCCAGCAAAGAGGCTCTGCCATTGGAGAATGAAAATTCGTCGCAGCCAGGGCAGAAAAATGCTGCTCCGATTAGAACGGCAACTCGGGAAACGACGACTGATTCTTTGCTTTCGCCCGGTAAAGGGACGCAAGCGAAGCTTCAGCAAATTGACGAGTGGTTGGCTAACCGGAATTTCGTCGCCGCTCACCGCGAGATGTCGACTTTGTACTGGAACAATCCTGAGCTGAAGTCGACAATTCTTGAGCGGCTTGAAAAGAACGCTCAGACGATCTACTTCAGGCCGCAGCCGCATTTTCTGGAGCCGTACGAAGTTCAGTCGGGCGACTTTCTTCAGCAAGTTGCGCCGAAGTATGGAATTAACTGGGAATATCTTGCCGTGTTAAACCGCGTCGATCCGCGAAGAGTTCGAGCCGGCCAGAAACTTAAAGTAATTAAAGGACCATTTTCGGCTTTCGTTGATCTCAGTGATTTTGAACTTACGGTTCATTGCCACGGATTCTTTGTGAAACGCTATTCGATCGGGACTGGCCGAAACAGTTCAACACCCGTTGGTAAGTTCGCCGTTCTCGACCGAATCACGGCGCCTCAATACACCGACCCCAATGGGAAAGTGACGGAGGGCGGCGCCCCAACAAATCCGCTGGGGACTCACTGGATTGATCTTGGCGATAGCTACGGAATTCACGGAACGATCGAACCGAGTTCGATTGGCAAACCGGAATCTGCCGGATGCGTGAGAATGCGGAACGAAGACGTCGTCGAAGTCTACAACTTCCTGGTCAAAGGCAGCGAAGTCGTCATTCGGCCGTAACGTGTCTGTCCTGGAGTCTGCTGTTTTGTCGTTCCTTTTGGATTTTGCCTACTGCCTGTTGTTGGCGATGGTTTCGCCCGTCCTCGTGTATCGTAGCCTGGTTCACGGCAAGTACCGCGACGGGTGGGGCGAGAAGTTTTTAGGCCGTTTGCCAGAACTTGGCAACGTCGCACCCGACCGGGAACGTTACTGGTTTCACGCGGTCAGCGTCGGCGAAGTCCTGCTTCTTCAGTCGATTCTTCCAGAGCTGAGATCACGCACGCCGGAAGCCGAAATTGTTCTGACGACCACAACAACGACTGGGCACGCCGTCGCCTGCGACAAGTTTCCCGACTTCACGGTCGCATATTTTCCTCTCGACTTTTCATGGGCCGTTCGTCGAGCAATTTCTCGAATCCAGCCAACAGAGATTATTCTTGTCGAGTTGGAACTGTGGCCGAACTTTCTGAAGACGGCTCAGCGAAGCGAGACACCTTTGTCATTGATCAATGGGCGACTGAGTGACAAGAGCTTTCGTGGTTACTCAAAACTACGTTGGTTGTTGCGTCCGGTGTTGCGGTCGTTCGACTTGCTGGCTGTGCAGAATGAAACCTACGCCCGACGATTTCTGGAACTTGGTGCGAGATCGGAAAGTCTGCATGTCACCGGCTCAGCGAAATTCGATCGTGTGAACGCAGACCGACGAAATTCCCACACACAAAAAATCGGTGCGGCATTCGGGCTGGAAGAATTCGAGCCGGTCTTCATCGCTGGAAGTACCCAGGATCCAGAAGAACGAATTGCATTGGAAACATTTCTGGAGCTGCGGAACGAGTTTCCGAAACTGCGATTGATCCTCGTTCCACGCCACAAAGAACGTTTTGAAGAGACTGCTCGATTGGTCGAATCCTATGGCCTGCCTTTGCTTCGTCGGTCTGCCATCGACGTTGAAAATGGGATCAGTAATTTGGCTCGCTATGACGCGAAACCGATCATCCTGCTGGACACGCTTGGTGAGCTGTCTGCCTGCTGGGGGCTGGCTGACTTTGCTTACGTCGGGGGCAGCATGAGCAACCGAGGCGGTCAAAACATGATCGAGCCGTGTGCTTATGGGGCTGCCGTTTGTTTTGGTCCGAATACTCGAAACTTTCGCGACGTCGTTCAGCCGTTGTTGGAACGCAATGCGGCGAAGGTTGTTAAAGATCAGTTGGGACTTACGTCACTGCTGCGGGCATGGTTGACTGACCGTCAGTCGGCAACAAGACAGGGCATCGCAGCCAGAGAATTCGTTCTCAGTCAGTCAGGAGCATCGCAGAAGACCATCGATCTGCTGCTCGAAACAGAAGAATTGCCCGAAGTTACGATTGCGGCCTGACCAAGAGATCAGCCGTTCGCGACAGAATGTGCCACCGGCGAATTGCCGGAACCACGCAGAACTGCAGGATCACCCTGTGGAAGCTGAAACATCCGGGAACCGAAATTCAAAGACTCAGAGAGTGGAGACATCAGTTTACCGAGATCTCAGAAACGGATTTGAAAGAACCGCAGCGGATAATAATGGCGGCCGGAAGTCGAGCAATCGAGCTGTTGTATGGTGGTCGTTTTCAAACGAGCTTGTCGGTTCCGCCGGCTCGGGCTTAAGCTGGTGGTTTAGTCTGTCGCTGAAGCGGTCTGGAGTCTGCTATGAGTCGCACGGTTATCGCTGTTCTAATGACGCTGGTTGTAAGCTTGACGACATTGCCGGCTGCCGCGGCCAAGCGGAAAAAAGATCCGCGTGTTGTTCAGTCTGTAAATCGAGCGTTGGATTACCTTGCTCGTGAGCAGCGGCGGCAGGGCTACTGGGAAGCCAACGGCGGCCAGTATCGAGTTGCCATGACTGCGCTTGCCGGCAATGCATTGCTCTGCGAAGGTTCAACGACGACTCGAGGGCGATACGCGAAAAGCGTTCGACTGGCCGTCGACTACCTGATGGAGATGTCACGGCCGAATGGACTGATCGGATTCAAAGAGGACTATCACTATACCTACGGTCACGGGTTTTCGATGCTGTTTCTCTCGCAGGTTTTTGGCGAGGAAGAAGATGTCGAACGCCGTGAGGATCTTAAAAAAGTGCTGACGCGAGCTGTCGCGTTCAGCGCGCAGGCACAAACCAGTCGAGGCGGTTGGGGCTACGTTTCGGCCAAAGATCAGCCGAACTTCGATGAAGGGTCGACCTGCATTACCCAGGTACAGGGACTTCGGGCTTGCCGGAATGCAGGTATTGCGGTGCCGACTGAGATTATCGAAAAAGCCATCAAGTACATTCAGGAGTGCATGACTCCAGATGGCGGAATTCAATACAGCATCCGAGGTGGTGGTGCTCGACCGCCCATTACTGCCGCGGCGGTTGCTGCGATGTTCAACGCTGGCGAATACGAATCGAAAACGGTCGAGAAGATGATGAAATACTGTGAGCGGAATATCGATCCCGGCAAAACGACTTCACGATTCTTCGGGCACTGGCACTACACCCATTATTATTACGCTCAGGTGAAGTATCGACTCGGTGACGACGAGTGGAATAAGTACTTCGATGCGGTCAGCAAAGAGATCCTGCGAAAGCAGTCAGCATCTGGAGCCTGGAAGGAAACACACATCGGCGATGTTTACCCGACCGCGATGAACACGACGATCCTGCAACTCGATAACGGCTACCTGCCGATCTATCAGCGCTGAGTGCGCGGTCGCTGCTTCTTGATGCCGGTGGAGCAGTTAGCTGGGAAGCACGCCGCGAGCGACTTCATCTTCCCATTCATCGAGTAGCGGCCAGTCGACCGCGCAGGTACCGAAGTCTGCCATATGCTGGTATCCGTCAAGGCGTGCAATAGTGGCATCGAGCTGAGCGTTGTCTTTACGAAACGGCGGTCCGTGACTCGGGAGCAGCCATTCCACATCGCTTTTGCGGATTCGCGTGAGTGACTCAATAAACGCAGGGATGTCGGATCCGTGGTGGGCATCGATGTTGCCGACGCAGCCGTCTCGATAAATGTTGTCAGCACAGAACAACAGGTTTTCCATACGGAAGGAAAGCATGCCTTCCGTATGGCCTGGAGTGTGCCAGACGTCGAGCGTTTTAGAACCGATCTCAAGTTTGTCGCCTTCATTGACTATTCGGTTGAGTGAAACCGTTGGCAGATCAATTGAGATATTCTGTGCCGAGATTTCAGCGTAGGTCACAATTCGATCACCGTCTTTGAGCAGCCGCGACGATTCTGGATGACCGACTGTTTCGGCCTGAGGCAGCAGCTCTTTGGCCTTTTTCAGGCCTTGGATGTGGTCAACGTCTGCGTGTGTGGCAACGAGGTATTTGCAGTTGGCCAGTGCGAAGTCCATTTGTCGGATAAGTTCGATGATCTCGGCAACTGTATCTTCGTAGCCGATGTCAATGAGCATCCAGTCCGGACCATCGAATACAAGATAGACACAGCAGCCGAGCCGCTTGCGCGCCTGGTAATTCATCTCGACGACGTTCGGAAATATTTCCGTGCGATCAATCATTAGTGCATCGCTTCTTCTGTTGGCATTGTAAGTGTCGTTGGAGCTGTTTGCTTTGTTGCCGAATGTGCTACAGGTCTTTGGTTGTAGCCTTTTGCGGCTTGGCTTTCAGTTCAAAAATCTGTTTTTCGAGACGGGAAATAATCGGTAGGAAGTCGTCAACTTCTTGCGCATTGTTTCCCTGTTCGTGTTTTCGGAACAGAAAGAGGTAAGTGACGTTTTGTGGCCGCCAACGATAAAAGTACATTCGGTTCTTCTTGACGATCGCCTGTCTCAGTTCTTCGACATCGAGCATGGCGACGGATGGGCCGAAGTCAGTGCCCGGTGCGGTGGTTGGTTTATCTGTCAGTGTCTGAGCAAAAATTGTTGACACGATGCCGTAGCCGAAGTTTGTCAGGTGAACTCCTTCTTCGGTGATTTGTGTGGAACTGAGCAGGTCCAGTTTGTTTTCGATGGGAGACCACATGTCGACAAAGTATAGCGAGCGATCGTCAGCCAATTGCTGGACCGCAGCGACGAACTGCTTGCGCACCGCGTTGTGACTATCGAGGTTGGGTAGTGGTGGTCCAGCGTTCAACAGGGGCAGGGGCGACACCAGCACCAGCCTCGCTTTTGTTGAAGAAAGGTCGTTGAGCAGCTTTACGTATTGCTTGATAAAAGTATCGATGTAGTCTGGACCGTTGAAGGCTTCGTTGCCTCCGTAGTTAAGCATGATGACCGTTGGTTTCAGGTCGCGGACTTGTTCCAGCATCCTTGCGTAACCCTTTGCTGGCGGGTCGAAGATGCCTCTGGATTCTGCGAAAACTGTGTCGCCGCTCCATCCAAGATTTCTGAACTGGATGTTTTCTTCCGGGAACTGAAGCTGGACCGCTGTTTCCAGCCAACCATAACGTTGGGCCCGTTCGAAGAATGTGTCGCCAAGCAGGACGACTCGATCATGCTCAGCGAGCTGAAACCCCGGTGCCGCTTCAGCGCTATGTACGCCGAACAGCGTCAGCGCCACGATGGCGAATAGTGATGAATGCAGAGACTTTAACATGACAGCGTCCATGAATTCGGAAATTGAGTTGACGTTTCGATGAAGCGAAAGTTGGAAGGCACATCCACTGATCTATTCAGGATAGTGCTCTTTGACGACCGGATTGGTCAGCGTGCCAATTCCAGCGATTTCGATGGATACGGAATCGCCGTCGAACAGTGTAAATTCGTCGGGAGGGACGATACCGGTGCCTGTCATCAGGAACGCTCCGTTCGGGATGTCGTTTTCACGAGTCAACCAGCGAATCAGGTCGTCGAATTCTCTCGCCATCTGACCGAGATTCGTTTCGCCTTCGAAGACGGGCTTGCCGGAGCGTTCGATGGTCAGCTTAATAGTCGTTGCATCTTTGTTGAGTTCGCCTTCGGCCAATTGAATGCACGGTCCGAGTCCCGCACACTGGTTGTAGACTTTGGCCTGTGGAAGATAGAGCGGATTTTCGCCTTCGATATCTCGGGCCGACATATCATTGCCAACGGTGTGGCCCACGAGGTTGCCCTGTGGTGAGATGACCAGCGTGAATTCAGGTTCGGGGACCGACCACTTGCTGTCGTGACGGACTCTGACGACCTGTCCGGGGCCGGATACTCGCGCAGCGTTTGCTTTGAAGAAGATTTCCGGACGGTCAGCGGTGTAGACCATGTCGTAGTGCGACGCGCCGGCTTCCGATTCTTCCATTCGAGCTACCTGGCTTCGCTTGTAGGTTACTCCGGCCGCCCAGACTTCCTGTTGGTCGATCGGTGCCATGAAACGAACTTCGTCGATCGGAAGCGGAGCGGCGTTGGGATCAATCAGAAACTTCGCCAGTCCAACTGGATCGGGCGAGTGCAGGATGTCACTGAGCTTGTGGCACTTTTCGACCTGACTCAGATCGAGCTTCTGAACGTCGTCGTCATTGACCGCGACGACCACGATTTCTCCGCTAGATGGCGATACCCTGGCGAGTCTCATGAGATGAGCCTTTATGGTGATATTTGTGGTTGAGCTTCCAGTGTCTGCAACCTGTCGTCCAACGTTGAAGTTGTCAACGGTGAGCGATCAGTGGGCGAGCGACTCAAGATAGTCCAGCGTGGTCTGCATGTCGGTGGGCAATGGTGCCTCAATCGTCATTTCTTTTCCACTCTGTGGGTGACGAAATGTCAGCCGTTTCGCGTGCAGCGCTTGTCGCTGGATGAGGACCGGGCTGTCGTCTCGTGCGGGATGGTCGGGGTTGAGATCGGCCTCGGTCACTTGCGACTGCCCGCGGTACAGACCGTCGGCGAGAATCGGGTGCCCCAGGTGGGTCATGTGAACTCGAAGTTGGTGAGTTCGTCCGGTCTTTGGCAGCAGCTTTACGTGGGTCGCTTTTGGGAAACGCTTGATGGTCTCGTACCATGTGGTGGCCTCTCGAGAGTTACCACCAGGCTGACATACCTGCATCTTTTCGCGTTTTCCGGGGTGCACACTGACGTGGGTCTCAATCAGGTCCGAGTCGAAATTCGGTTTGCCCCATATCAGAGCGCGGTATTCTTTGGTGACTTCACGCTTCTCGAACTGGCTGCTGAGTCGACTGTGAATCTGGTTGTCTTTCGCGACGATGATGACGCCGGTCGTGTCGCGGTCCAGGCGATGGACGATGCCGGGACGCAGTTGACCGGCCATGTCACTGAGCTGGTCGAAGTGAAACTGCAACGCTCCGGCCATCGTGCCGTGGTAGTTGCCGCGCCCTGGATGGACGATCATGTTGGCTGCTTTATTGATGACAACCAGGCTGTCATCTTCGTAAAGAATGTCGAGTGGGATATCTTCTGCAGGCAGTGAAGAGTCCGACTCTTGCGGCAGTTTGACGCTCAGGGTGTCGTTGACTCGAAGTCGTCGACCGGTCTTGGCTGGGAGACCGTTTAGCAGAACGGCTTTCTGATTAATCGCTTTCTGAAAAGCAGACCGGCTGTAATTGGGGTAGAGCCGAGCAAGGTAATGATCGATCCGCCAGCCGTGTGCGCGCGCTTCCACCGTGATGCTGATCGCTTCGTTGGCTGAAAGTTCGCTCATTCCTTGGGACTTGATTCGCTATCCGTGTCGTCCGTTGCTGGCTCTTTAGCGGAATTGTCTGTCTCGGTTTCGGCGTCGGCTGGCGCGTCAGCTTCGACGTCTGCTGGGATTTCAAACGGCGGAGCGTCGTCGATGTTCAGGTCAGACCAGTCAGCAGGGAACAGTTCGTCCGGAATTGGCGGTAGAGTGACTGGAAGTTCCGGATGTCCTCCGGGCAAGCCGTCCTGTGGTTGTACGCGGTCTTCTGGTTTCGGAGTCTGCTTCGAAAACCAGGCGTAGAATTGTTTGGTGTCGTCCTGCTTTAACGCTTTGATCCGGCTATCGACGAGCGAGGCGTAGATTGAATTGTCAATTCCTTTAATCTGTTCGTACGCGGCGATCGCCGCTTCGATGTTCTTGTCCTTGCCGTCTGAGGTCGCTTCGAGCAGTCGAGCTTTGCCGAGCAATGCTCGTTCTTTGGCGGTCGGGGGCAGGTCAGCTTTGTCGATGACGGTATCGAGAGCCTCGCCCGCTTTCTTGAATTGTCTGACAGCGGCGGCTCGGTCGCTGAATTGAAGTTGTACGGCTTCGCGGAGCAGCATTTCGCCTTCGGTCAGACGAGCCCAGATCGCGACATCCGTATCGGGGAAGTCCGACGCAACGTTCGCAAAGTCCGTGGCGGATTCGGCAGCTGCGAATTTCGACCAGCTTTTCTCGGCACCGGTTAGGCCTGAGTTTGCCACGAAGGCCGCAACTGCGAACAGGATTACTAGCGAGATCGCTCCAAAGGCAATCTGTTTGCCGTATTCCTCGATGAAATTTGGACCGAGGTCTTGTGCTTCGGTTTCCTGAACTTCCTGCGGATTACCTGTGCTCATCGAGCGTGCCTTGCCTTGCAAAAACTTTTCGAAAGTCTACCGCGTCCTGAAGACGGACTTGCCGCACAATTGTCAGCTCAAAGTTGGCTTCCGGTTGGCGACAGTGGCTGACTGCAGACGGTCGATGCCTGAAATACAGTCAACGCGGTGAGTATAGGGGCGGCTGATTTTGACCGTCAAGGAGCGAAAGACAGTGAGTTCAGAGCCTGGTAATCGTTTCCTCAGTCAAAATGCTCGTCGGCCGGATCGAACTTTGGAATTACAATGTTAATGATCTTCATCGTCCCGATCGCCCGATGCCGGACGCCTGGCGGAATTCGGATGCACATCCCTTGTCGCAGCGGGACAATTTCTTCATCGAGCTGCATTTGCGCGTCGGGGCCACATTCCAGGATGAAATACGTCTCCGTCAGCCGTTTGTGGTAGTGCAATTCGGCGTCGGCCTTGATCTCCGTCACGTGGATTGTCGCCGGATAGTCGGCGACTTCGGCGAACGCCCGTTTTGCGACGCCACAGGGGCACGGAGTCCCCGGCAGCTCCGCAAAGTCGACGACTTGCCATCGGGACTCTATGGTATCGCTCATACTGAGTACTTTCGGCCGTTTTTGGGGATGTGGTTATTTCTGCAGCGGGGACCGGGTTCTGACCCGATTTTGCCGCGGGATCCGTACTCTCAACGCTCGACAGACAACTCTCAACCCAATCTCGTCCAGACATATCCGATTCCGCTTCCCCGGTGGAAGCTTTAATTCCGTTAAAAATAATTCCTGAACGACAGAACACGAAAGACGCAAGATGCCCGCTAACCGACGTGCAGAAGTAGATGAAGCCCTCGCCGACGTTGACTTCGACGTCAACACCTACCAGATCGAATTCGAAACCACGGCCGGAAAAATGCTGCTCGATCTGTACCCGGACGTTGCACCTGGCCACGCCAAAAACATCATCGGCCTGACGAAAATTGGCTACTACGACGGAATCATTTTTCACCGAGTCATCAAAGATTTCGTCATTCAGGTCGGCTGCCCGAACGGCACAGGGACGGGCGGGCCTGGTTACACGATCGACGCCGAATTCAACGAGATTCTTCACGAATCAGGTATTCTTTCGATGGCTCGGACGTCCGACCCGAACTCGGCCGGCTCGCAATTCTTCATCTGCATGGGCCGAGTCCCGCACCTTGACCGCCAATACACGGTCTTCGGCAAAACAGCCGATGACGAAAGCCTCAAGAACGCTCTCAGCGTAGGCAATGCCGCTACAGACCCTAACGACCGACCAGTCGAAGAAGTAAAGATCACTGCTGCGCAGGTGATTGTCACTCCAAAATAAACAGTCACCCATGCAGACACTCATCGCCAGACTGCTCGGACGCGAACACGTCGATTCAATCGACAGTGTCGGATTTTCGTTTGGCGCTGACTGGGCTCACGACGGGCCGGCTTGGTTGCTGTTTGGCTGGTTGGGGTTGGCGTTTGTTTCGGCTTGGTTCTACCTCAAGTATCAGCAGCGAGCTTCTCGTCGTCGGCAGGTTTTACTTGGTCTGCTGCGTGGAACGTTGTTGTGTCTGCTGCTGTTGATTCTTGCTGACCCGATTCTTGAAGTCGCGTTTTCGTCACACCCGCGTCCTGTTTTGTGGGTGCTGCTCGACGGGACCGACAGCATGAACATTAGCGATCGGCTGACCGAAGAAGATGCAGATCGCCTTGAATCAGCATTCGGTGCCGGCGATTCAAAAGATTCGTCGGGCGAGGCAGAGCAGGGGGGAGATGGAACCGCGGGTGCGGCGTCAAGGCGAGACCCGACGAACGAGATTACTCGCGAGGCCCTGGTCAAACGATGGCTCACCGGTGATGGCAGTCCGCTGGACAAACTTGCTGAGCGATTCAGAATCGAAGTATTCCAGTTCCGCCGCGCGGACGAAGTTGCGGGGCTTGCGCTCGCAAATGACGACTCAGCAAACTCTGAAATTGACCCGGAATTCGTCGCAAGTCAGTACACCGCCGACGGGCCGATTACTTCGTTGGGAGCAGCCTTTAACGAAATGCGGCGTCGCCACACCGCAACCGGACTGGCAGCGGTCGTCGCGATCAGCGATTTTGACCACAACTCGGGAATGTCGCCGATCGAGGCTGCAAAGCGATTGAACGTTCCCGTTTTCGCAGTCGGCGTTGGAGCGACTCACGCGGTCGACCTGGCCGTCGATCTGCAGACTTCGCTCAAAATGAAAAAGGCTGAAACTTCCAACGTCACGGTGACGTTAAGGCAGCAGGAACTTAACAGCGTGGAAGTGACCGTCCGCGTAACGGCTCACCCGCTCCAAAGTGGCAGCGACCGCGTGACCGGGCAGACGCTTTCAGTCGGCGAACGCAGCGTTACCCTGACCAGACCGTCGACAGTGCTGGAATTTCCTTTTACGCCGGAAGATTCCGGACGGTTTGTCTTCGCCGCGGAAGTCGACCCGATCGACGGCGAGACGGTAGTGAAAAATAACCGAGCCGAACGTGAAGTCACAGTGATCGATGATTTCCTGCGACTCCTGTTCGTCGAGTACGAACCCGCCTGGGAATGGCGTTTTGTCAAAGAAGTTTTCCACCGTGACAAGCTGGTCGGGTTGCGAGGGTTTCGAACATACCTGCGGTCTTCAGATCCGATCGTTCGAGAGACGAACGAACTTTTCGTGCCGACACTGACGCTGCCCAGAAACGAATTCTTCGAGTACGACGTTATTTTTCTCGGAGATATGCCGGCTTCGTCACTCAGCACTCGCTTCGGCGAGATGGTCAAAGAGTTCGTCGGCAAGTTTGGCGGCGGACTGGTCGTGATGGCGGGGCCTCGGTTTGGCCCGGGAGAACTTGCCGCCACGCCGATTGGTGGGATGTTGCCGGTCATCGTCGATCCAGATGCACAGTTTCGCGACGATCGGGAATTCGAAACGCAGCTGACGCCGCTGGCCTCTTCGTTCGACTTTATGCGGCTGGGTGATTCAGATTCGGAAGATGCCAAAGGCTGGCAGAATCTCGGGCGGCTTCCCTGGTATCAGCCTGTCCGTCGGGTTGAACCCAGCGCGACGATCGTGCTGGCCGAACACCCTCGTGACACGTGCGTCGATGGCAAAACTCCGCAACCGCTGATCGCGATTCGTCGGTACGGTCGAGGCGAAGTGATTTATCTGGCTCACAACGAAATGTGGCGCCTACGTCGGAAGTATGGGGAAAAATACTATCGCCAATTCTGGGGTCAGATGATCCACCGACTGGGTCTCAGTCACGCCCTCGGCAGCCAGAAGCGATTTGTTGTGCGAGCCGACCGGCAGCAGTACCAGCCCGATCAGAAGGCATTGATCACGGTTGAGGCGTTTGACGAAAACTTCGAACCATTGACCGGCGACATGCTCGACGAGCGACATTTGACTGGTGAAGTCTGGTTGCCGGGTCGCTCAACCGAAGCTCTGGGCGAAACACGCCCGATCACGCTGTCTGAATATCGTCCCGGCGTTTTCGAAACGAAAGTCCCGGTCAGCGAATCCGGTAACTATGTCGTGCGAGTCAACGATCCCGTCTCACTCGAACCGGTCGACGTGTACTTTCAGGTATCCGACCTTTCCGTCGAACGCCGCAGCGCCACCCGCAATCGCTCACTGCAGGAAAGCATCGCGGCTGAGACCGGCGGTCGCAGTTGCGAGCTGTTCGACGCTCAAGAAACACTGTCGAAGTTTGATCCGCCTCGCTTGTCTGAAACGACAGTCGAGGTCATTCCGCTGTGGAGTACCTGGCTCACGTTTGGGCTGGTCATCGGCGTAATGTTTGCCGAGTGGCTGTTGCGGAAGTTCGCGAACCTGACTTGAGCGGCTGTCCGGCTTCGCAATCCAGCTTCTGGCAGCCACCGTAGTAATAAAGGCAGTAGCTTTGGTTGCCGAGTCGGGGCTGGATCGACCACACTCTGTGAATGTTCATGATTTTTGTTTCGTGACGTCAGTTTGCGTACTTGCTCGAAATCGGTCATCCGAGTGGTCGCTCGAAGTTTTGCGGCTTTTGCTGCATCGTTTATCCGCGGTCCGCAGGGGAGTGCGTTTTCGGCGGTGACTCGCATCATCCAGCTCGTCACTGTTCATCGAACGCCCTCTCTTACTGGTCGTGGCTGAACGAGTTTTATTCACCAGGAGACTCATCGGGATGATGGAATGTCTGATCGGTTGATTACGGACCAGCAGGAGTTTAACGATCTTTGCTCGCACATCCGCGATTCGAGACTCGTCGCTTTTGATACGGAGTTCATCTCCGAAAATACCTACCGTCCCAAGCTGTGTTTGATCCAGTTAGCGACGCGGGAACAGGCGGTCGCGGTCGACCCCTTCGAAGTAGATGTGTCCGACTGGTGGAACATCATGAAGGACGACCAGACGACGGTCGTAGTTCATGCCGGCCGGGAAGAATCCCGCTTCTGCCTGACCTTTACCGGAGAACGTCCTCGGCTACTGGTTGATGTACAACTGGCTGAAGGATTGAGAAGTTCAAGCTACCCGCTCAGCTACGAACGGCTGTTACAGCGAGTGCTGGGTCAGAGTGTCAGTTCAACTGAAACCCGCACAGACTGGCAACGTCGACCGCTGACCGAGCGCCAGATCACGTATGCGGTCGATGACGTACGATACGTCCTTGAAGTGTGGGACCGGCAGAAGGCATGGCTGGAAAAGAAGAACCGCCTGACCTGGGTGGAAGAGGAATTTGAACGTCTGCTCGACGACATGGAGGCCGAACGTGACGGCGGTCAGTGGATGAAGCTTTCCGGCGTGCGTCGTTTGAACGCTCGCCAGTTGGCGGTCGTTCGTGAATTGTACCGCTGGCGTGAAGAAACGGCTGCGGCATGTGATCAGCCGATGCGACGGATTCTCCGAGACGACCTGATGATCGACCTTGCTCGTCGTCAGCCGAAGACCGAACAGGAGTTGCTCAATTCTCGCGATATGAATCGCTCGAACTTTCGTCGCAACGCTGGTGAGATTGTTGCTCGTATCAAGTCCGCTTTGGCGTTGCCGCAAAGTGAAATTCCGCCGCGGTTCCGAAACAAGGACTCCGGACCAGACGAACCTGTGCTCGGCAAGTTACTGGCGCTGGCACTCGCCAATCGTTGCGCCGAACTGCAACTGTCGGCGGGAATCGTCGGAACATCGAACGACCTCAAGGAGTGGATTCGCTGGTACGGCGTAGATTCAAATTCCAAGAAGGCTCCTCGATTGAGCAACGGCTGGCGAGCCGAAGTCTGTGGCGATCTTCTGCGTGACGTTCTCGAAGGCAAAGTCAGTCTACGAGTCGCTGATACGAATTCCGACCATCCGCTCGTCTTCGAACGAGTCGATCAGTAGCGACGAGTTGCTCCATCGTCTGATGTGTTGATTTCCTGCATTAATGAATTGAGCCATGGAGGGCACCGAGGATTTGGCCTCACACTAATCTTCCTGCAGTCGATGATTTCTGTAGCTGGTTTTTCCTCCGCGGCTGGGAGTTTCATTGTGGCAAACTGCCTTGTTTTGACCATTCGTATCCTTGTTCTCCTCCTGGCTTCGGCCAGCATGTTTTCCGTGCAGGCTGCCGAGGTTCCAACCGCCGCGCCCGAAGACGTCGGTATGTCTGCCGCGAAACTGGCAAAGGTGGATGATGCGCTCGAAGGTCTCGTCGAGCTGAAGCGACTGGCTGGCGGGACTGTGGTTATCGCTCGCCGTGGAAAGATCGTCCACTTCAAGTCGTACGGGCTGGCGGACATCGAAAAGCGGCGTCCGATGAAAAACGACGCGATTATGCGGTTTTACTCGATGAGTAAAGCGATTACGTCAGCTGCCGTCATGATCCTGGCCGATGAAGGCAAACTGGACGTCAACGATCCCGTTTTTAAGCACATTCCTGCTCTGAATGGCTTGAAAGTCGCAACGGCCGATGGTCTGGTTTCGCCGAAACGGCAAGTGACGATTGCGGACTTGTTGCGACACACAGCCGGCTATACCTATGGCGGTTCCCCTCAAGCGGCGTCAGACGGGGCCTTCAGGAAAGTGGACCCGCTCGCCCCAACGAGAACCGTGGAGCAGATGTCCGAGCTTCTTGCCAATGTTCCGCTTGCATTTCAGCCTGGTGAAGACTGGACCTACGGAATTTCGATTGACGTGCTGGGCCGAGTTATCGAAGTTGCATCGGGCCAGTCATTGGACAAGTTCCTGAAAAAGCGAATCTTCAAGCCGCTTGATATGAAAGATACTGGCTTTTTTGTCCCGAAAAAGAAGCACGATCGTTTCGCTCAGGTTTACGATTCAGACGGCAAGGGGAATCTGACGATCGGCGACAACGCTGCTCACCGCGATTTCACAAAGCCGCGAGCGTTTCTGTCAGGCGGCGGCGGATTGGTGTCGACGGCTATTGATTACCTGCGGTTTCTGATGATGATTCAGCAGGGCGGCAGATTCGAAGGTAAGCAAATTGTTTCTGAGAAATCTGTTCGACTGATGACGACGAGTCAGCTTCCGAAAGAAGTCCCGCATATTTACTTCGGCGATCAACAGCGAGTCGGCGTTGGCTTCGGGTTCGGATTTTCAGTTCGCGAGAAGATGTCCGACTGGGATCCCGCTGGCCGGATCGGTGAATACGGCTGGGGCGGCCTGGCGAGCACTCACTACTGGGTCTCTCCCAAAGACGAGTTGATCGTCATCACGCTCGAACAAACCATGCCCTACTCCTTCATGACCGAATTCGCCGTCAAAGACCTGGTCTACGACGCAATCGAAGAGTGATTGAACGTTACCATCGGGTTGAGTAATTGAATGGGTAGCCCCGGTTGCTCGACAACCGGTGTCGCGCAGCGGAGTTCGATTCATCGACGGAGAAAACGAATACGCACTTAAAAGAAAAGAACCTGCAACGTTCCTCAGAAAACAATCCAGCAAAAGAGACCGCCCCCTGAAACAACAACTCGGAAATACGGAGTTTGACAATTACTCGTCTTTTACACCGCACTGGCATGGTTAAATGGGCAGTGAATCATTCCCGACAGCAGAACCAGTCTAGTAAATCCATGCCATCACCATTTCCATACTGTGTCCCCACTGCTCAAAAACCTTGAAGCTGGACACTCGCAAGCTGCTCGTTCGGAAAGTTCCTTGCCCCAGGTGCAAGACGCCGTTCGTGCTTGAGGGGCCAGCGGATTATGGCTTCGAGGCGGATGACGCGTGTGGGTATGACGATAAATATTCGGCGTCACCCCACCGGGACGATGGTGACGTACTTAGAGCAGCTATACTGCATCAAGAAATAAGCGAGAGAAACCGTTCGCGACAACAGGCTGACACTGGTCGCTTGAGAACCCTTTGTGGTGGGGCGCGATGCTGTTCAGTGTCGGACTGCTGGTTTGCATGTTCACGGTGATCAATCCGCTGGCAGGTACTCACGTCTTCGTAATCATGCGAGTTCTCTGTGTGTTAACTGCAGGCGTTGCGTTTTGGATCTTCGCATGATTTAAGGGGGGGCGGAAGAGGCTGATGTGTTGGTTTATGTCGTCCTTCGATATCGGTTTTGTTCGAAATACGTGCCACGAGAAGAAGGGCACGCCTGGGGCGACAACTACCAGAACCTGTTTTTTTCAGACTATTTCGAGCCAATGGCGTAAAGGGTTTCTTTGCGACCGGCGCCATTTCCAGTGGCTACTCTCAGGAAGATGCGGTTGTCGACGACGGTGGGGGTGGCGAATGATTCTTCGCCAAGCTGGTTCTGGGCGACTGGCTCGAAACGTTGCGGGTTGGCTTTGAAGACGAAGGTCGTGCCTCGTTCGTTCGAAGCGTAAATTGTTTCGCCGACCAGGACCGGTGATGCAGAGATGGGGCCTCGCAGGCGGGTCTTCCACATTTCGCGGCCGGTTTTTGCGTGCCAGCAGAAGGCGATGCCTCCGTCGTCGACAGCGTAAAGGTGACCGTTGTGATAGAGCATGGACTGTTCATAGCACTTAACGCTGTTGGACCAGCGTATCGTGCCCGAGCCGTCAGCTTTGACTGCAACCGTTTGTTTCTTTGGGTATCCACCGCTGGCGTAGATCGTGTCGTCGTCCCACACGACGGTGCCACATGTGGCCATTGTCAGGCAAGGCTGGCTCCACAGCGGTTTGCCGGTGATGGGGTCGTAAGAGGCAATCCTTTCGCCGCCGCTGATCAGGAGTTGATCCTTGCCCGAGACATTTGCAACGATCGGGGACGACCAGTTCAGCTTGGTCGGACGATTCTGCTGCCAGACGATACGCCCCGTCTTTGTATCCAGCGCCTTTATCCAGGCCACGGTGTCGCTGTCGCCGGAGATGATCAGCTTGCCCTGATAAAGCGTTGGAGCGGCTGCGTAGCCGTACTGATACTGGCGTGGGACAAAGCTGCCGACGTCCTGCTTCCAGACGATCTTTCCATCCATGTCCAGAGCGACGGCTTCGACTTTGTTGTGGTGATTAAACGTGGCGTAAATCTGCAGCCCATCGCTGCAGGCTGTTGACGATGCGTGTGTGTTCTTCGCGTGGAGTTTTGGGAATCCACCTTTGCTGATCGCCTTACTCCATTTCATCGTTCCAGTCTGCCGATCAAATCCAAAAACGCCCTGCTGCTGACTTCCTTCGTCGGCGCTGGTCAGAACGATCAGGTTTCCAACGACGATCGGCGACGAATGGCCCCGGCCAGGTACGCTGACTTTCCAGGTCACATTCTCAGAGGCGTTCCACGACGTCGGAACAGTTTGTCCACGGTCAGCGACGTTGTTGTGATTCGGACCTCGCCATTGAGTCCAGTCTGCGGCGTGCAGTTCAGATGTCGTGAGTTTTGTGAAAAAAAGTACGCTGAGTACCGCAGCGGTGATGTGCAGACGCATCGTCAATATCCTCGAACAGGGATTGGAATTTTCATGGGGATCAACCACCAAAGTGTCGCGACGATCCACGGCTCGTCAAGCGGAGCAGGGTGAACTTTTTTACGCAGACTGTGTCAGGCAACGGCTGAATTCCCGGCAGCAAAGGAAGGTGCGTCATGCCACAGGATAATTACAAATCGGATCAGCCGTTTTACCGAGTCAATAAGCAAGCGGCGGCGTGGGTTCCCGTCTGCAACGCAGGTGAAGCATGGTGAGCAGATTGTTCATGGCGACAAGCTGCCGGAAGAAAAGATCGGTCACAACGTTCTGTGCTCATGCGGTTCGGACAATCGCCGGAAACGAACGCTGACGATCGAAGTGCTGCCTGTTCGGAAATTATCCGGGAAGCCAAATGAACCACCAGACGAGCCAGAAATCGAGATGCTGCAGCGGTGGGCAACTGAAGGAAGGATTCACGATTCGATGCTTATGCTCGGCGATGCAATACAGAGGCGGGCGGATTGGCCATTCGTTCGTGCGTCTTTCAGACATCGTTGCCCGACATTCCTGAGTGCTTACACCGTGTTCAATGGTTCGCTGCCAATCCAATACTTGACCGAGCGCACGTTGAACCGATTGTCGACCACTTCCACTTTCAGAGGTTTGTTGGCGAGCAAACCTACATTGGACCCGGGGACTGCTGGGCGCTGCATCGGCTCACCGTCCCATCGACGCACCACAGTTCAAAATCAATTTTCCCTTCTTTCAGCAACCGATCAATGAGTGACTCAACAATCTTCGACCACGATCCCGAATTCACCCAGCGACGAAAGCGATTGTAAACGGTCTTGAACTTCCCAAACTCCGGTGCAGATCGAGCCATGGAATCCCCGTTTGCAGAACAAACACAATTCCGTTGAACACCTGTCGATGAGACTGCCACGGACGCTCGGGTTTGCCCGTTCGCTCCCGCGGTAGGAAACAACGGATTGTTTTCCACTCCAGATCTGTCAAATTATGACGCGACATCGGCGCCATTCTTGAGCCTTGTGCTGTTAGGCAACAAGGAAGATGTCAGGTGTCAAACTTCTGACTCAGACTCATTACTGGATTGTGCCCGGTTTACAGCGTCTGAAACGGCGTTCACTGATTCATGCTTGGTTCATCTTCGGAGCGTACATGCTGAGTCATCCTGAGATGAGGATGACTCAGCAGGGGCCTTACTATTCCGTCAACGAAGCGTACCGAGACTCTTTCCCATCGCGGTACGGTGAATATAGTGATCGGCCATGAGAATGTATTTCTGGACACAAATACGCGTCGCGTTATATCGGATCCATGGTGACTGATTTCCATCGCACGTTGCTGAAGGGCGGCGTCTTTTTGTACTCGCAGACCAGGTCCAATCCAGACGGTAAACTGGAACTGCTTTACGAGGCAAATTAGATTGCATTTCTGGCTGAGCAGGTTGGGGCATGGCGATTGACGGCGAGCGTCGCGTCCTGGACATTCAGCCGGTGAGCATTCATCAACGCACGCCGCTGGGCGTTGACAGTTGAGTTGAACTGGCGGATTTTGAACGGTTCGTCATTCAGGCTGACATGCAAGCGTAGAGTTTCGGTTTGGTATTTAAGCACTTTGAGAAGAAACCTGAATTGGACGAACGGATGATCAGACAACTGACGCACCCTCGCGACCAGATCATGAAAACGATGGATCGGATTTACCGGTACCGCATGACGACAACTTCTGGCGGGAATATCTCGATTCTGGATGATTCGGGAGATGTCTGGATCTCTCCCGCACGAGTCGACAAGGGAAATCTGACCCGCAATGACATTGTGTGCGTGAAGCCTGATGGCTCTGTCGAAGGACCACACCCTCCGTCATCGGAGTTTCCGTTTCACAAGGCGATCTACGATGCTCGTCCGGACTTACGTTCGATCGTGCATGCCCACCCGGTTGCGCTGGTTGCATTCAGCATTTGTGGAAAGACGCCAGACACACGGCTGTTTCATCAGGCTCATTCGGTGTGTGGGAAAACTGGATTTGCACTTTACGGATTGCCTGGAAGCGAGCAGCTTGGTAACAATATTGCGGAGAGTTTTGCAGCGGCCTGCGACAGCGTGATTCTCGAAAACCACGGGGTGGTGGTTGGGGGAGAATCTTTACCACACGCATTCGAACGTTTTGAAGCATTCGAGTTCGCCGCCAGGACGATTATCAAAGGCAGACAGTTGGGAGCCGTTCGGTACCTGAGCGACGACCAGCTTTCAGAGGCTCATGGTCGGAGCGTCGCTCTGGAATCTGTCGTGCCGAATGCAGCCACCGCCGAGGAGATGGAGTTGCGCCGGCAATTGTGCGAGTTCATTCGACGTGGGTGTCGTCAGCGTTTGCTGATCAGCACAGAAGGTAGTTTTTCAGCAAGACTTGGCGATGATTCGTTTGTTATCACGCCAACGCAACGTGATCGAGAACGGCTCAGTGTGGATGATCTGGTGCTCGTTCAGAACGGCCAGCGTGAGGCAGGCAGGAAAGCAAGTCGAGCTGTACTTGCTCATCGGGCGATCTATCAGAAACATCCGCATGTGCAGGCGGTTGCGTTTGCACATCCGGTCAACGCGACGGCCTTCAGTGTCACGAACTCAGTATTTGATGCTCGGACGATTCCGGAAAGCTACGTGTTTCTACGAGACGTTGAACGAGTGCCCTACGGAGTTCAGTACAGGAACGACGGAAGCATTGCGGACTCAGTCTCGGCCGTGTCCCCGGCAGCCATTCTTGAAAACGATGGGGTTCTGGTTACCGGTTCGAGCGTACTTGACACGTTTGATCGACTGGAAGTTCTGGAGTCAACCGCCGAAGCTGTTATCAACGCTCGCGCCGTTGGCGATGTGTCGGTCATGTCAGAAGGTGTGATCAACGAACTGCGAGACGCCTTCGGACTCAATTGACTCGTTTGATTCATCGTTCCCGTTACTATTTTCGAAATGTTGCGATACCGACTCTCGCGAAGTGACGACTTAGAAAGCTGATTACACCATGAGAAGTCTTGTTATTTTGTCGTTGCTGACGATGGGGCTCGCGAGCGATGCCTTTGCCGCACAGCCAAACATCGTTTTCTTTTTTGCCGACGATCAAACTACGAGCACTCTAGGTTGCTACGGCAATGATGTTGTGCAGACGCCGAATATCGACGCGTTGGCTGAACGCGGAACTCGGTTTAACAATGCGTTCGTCAGTCATTCGATCTGCTGGGTGAGCCGAACAACGATTCTTACGGGACTGACTGGACGCAGTTATGGGATGCCAGGCAACAGAGATCAGGCAAAACCGAATGCGGTGGCGACTCTCTATTCCGACATTCTGCATGAGCACGGCTACCGAACTGGCTATTTTGGAAAGTGGCATGCGAAGATGCCGAAAGGGTATCGCCAGTCGGACCATTTCGACGAGTTCGAAGCGATTGGTCGAAACCCGTTCTACAAGAAACAGCCTGACGGAAGCTTGCGGCATGAAACCGAAGTGATAGTCGATCGCGGAATCGAATTCGTGAAGTCGCAGCCGAAGGATAAGCCGTTTGCATTGAATATGTGGTTCAACGCGTGCCATGCGGAAGATGGCGATCGCCGTCCGGGGATCGGCCACTTCGCCTGGCCGCGAACTGTCGATGGCATGTACGACGACATTCAGATCGCGGCGCCAAGGTTGAACGCTCCAGAGATCTTCAATGGGCTGCCAGACTTTCTCAAAACGACGATTAACCGCGAACGATTCTTCTGGCGATGGAATACGGACGAGAAATATCAGACCAATATCCGAGCCTACTATCGTATGGTCAGTGGAATCGATGGTGCGATCGGCCGCTTCCTGGCTGCATTGGAAGAAGCTGGTCTCACAGATAATACGATCATCGTGTACTCAGCTGACAACGGATACTACATGGGAAATCGAGGCCTTGCAGGGAAATGGTCACACTTTGAAGAGTCACTTCGAGTCCCGTTGATCGTTGCTGATCCTCGTGTATCCGACGACGAAAAGGGTAAGGCGACCGACGCCATTGCCTTGAATCTGGACCTGCCGGCGACATTTCTCGACTGGGCCGGTGTAGAAGTTCCTGGTCGGTATCAGGGGCACAGTCTGAAGCCGATTGTGTCTGAGGAAAAACCGAATGACTGGAGGACGGAATCATTCCATGAACACTTCGCTGTTCGGAATCGAATCCCTGCGTTCGAAGGCCTGCGCAACGAACGCTTCAAGTACGTTCGCTATGTAGATCATGATCAAACGGAGTTCCTGCACGACCTCAAGCACGATCCGGATGAACTGGTCAATCTGGCTGGTGATGCCGCGCACGTGAACACCCTGAAAGCTATGCGCGACCGAACTTCTGCTCGAGTCAGTGAACTGGGGGGCGCATTGTTGCCGCGCAGGGGTGCATTCACGGCGTCGACTGTTCCGTATCCAGTAGCTGCCGCCGCAGTCAGCGCCGGTTCTGGCA